>JBPCLD010000090.1:0-8448 GCA_051003655.1 Candidatus Limnocylindrales bacterium
TTTGAGCCCGACGGAGATGGCACCCGCATCAGCCAGACATTCCGAACCATCGGGCTCGTTTCCCGACTATTTGCACGCCTGTTTGCTACGGGCTCGTACAAAGGCAGCTTCCGCGGCGAGCTGAACAAGTTCACGCGTCTGGTGGAGGCCGAGGGGGCTTAACGAGCCCTTGCGTGCTTGGTCTCAACCCGCGCGCCAGGTGACCTCGCAGGCCCTGACAGAATCGTCGAAGCCTTTCAGGCGGATATTGCGAGTAGGCCCGAACTGGAACCCCTTGCCGAGCGCCAGATCGCGGACTGCACCGGCCACCAGGATCGTGCGCGCGCCGGCACGCGATGACAGGCGCGCTGCGAGCTGGAAGGCGGTACCGAACAGGTCGTCGCGATCAGTTACCGGCTCGCCAGCCGCTATTCCGATCCGGACGCCGACTGGCATGTAGCCCTCGGTCTCCGCCTGTGCGAAGCCGTGCTGGATCGAAATGGCTCCCTCGATGGCACCGGCGACCGAGGGAAACGAGGCCATGATTCCGTCGCCGGTGTGCTTCACCTCTGTCCCGCCGGCGTGTTCCAGTGCCGCACGCACGATGGCATCGTGGCGGCGGAGCACGGCCATCGCTCCAGAGTCGCCTATCTGCCCATGAAGCGACGCACGGCCGACTCTTCGACCTCGATGATTTCGGTTGCCACCAGGCCATGCGAGGCGCGATGGACCGCTTCGACGGCTTTGTGCGTAGGTCCTCTCCGCCAGGCAGAAGGCGTGCTGGGCCTCGTAGTCGAACCAGTAGTTGACGTACTGGACGCCGAACTGATTCTGGATCTGGAGATCCTGCATATGCGCCGCGGCGATGTCGGCGGCGGTTACTCCGGCCAGCTCGTGGCGATCCATGTAGTACGGCATCGTGCCGAAATCATGGTGGACGTGGACGGCTTGCGCCAACATCATCGGGTCATTGCTGATAGCGCTCGACGATTTCCGGCGGACGGGCTTCGTCGGGATCGATTCCTGCCGACCGCTTCGCCTCTCGCTGGTGCAGGAGGTCGTAGCACTGGTCGAGCTGGGCCTTGATGGTGTCGAGCCGTTCCCTCTCGTTGACGCGAAGCGCGCAGCTGGCCGACGCTGCGCGTCAGCGCGGCCGGTTGAATCAGCCGGCTAGACGTCCAGGACTTTGCGCAGCGCGGCCGCGAACTCCTCGGGCTTGCCTGGAGGCTGGCCATACTCGCCGCCCATGAACCCGCCATGGTCACCCGGGAAGGGGACAACCTTCGTTCCCAGCCGTTCGGCGATGACGTATGCGGCACGGCTGGCCAGGATGCCCTCGGAATCCTCGCCTGCCGCAATGACAATCGTTGTCGATGCGGCGCGTAGGGCGTCGAAGTCAAGCTGGTAGTGGGTCGTTTGCCGGAGGGTCTGCTCGAACATCACGTCGTCCCGTGAGCCGTCGTCCTCGGTCGGCATGCCGAACATTGCCGGATCGGGAGCTGGCTGGTCGGCGAAATCGGCCGGGATCGGGCCCTTGTAGCTGACGATCCCGATGAACTTCGCCATGGCCGGCCCAAAGCCGCCCCGCTGGTAGGTCTGGTAGATGTCCATCACCGCCGCCAGCGCCTCCTTGCGGTCCGGCAGCACCTCGGCCACTGGCGGCTCATGGGCCACGAGTGTCCGAACGTCCTCCGGATGGTGGGCAACCAGGGCGAGCCCGCTCACCGCACCACCGCTGCTGGCAAACAGGTCGACCGGGCCGATGCCGAGCTCAGAGATCAACAAGTGGAGGTCGTCGGCATGCTCCTCGAGGCTGGGTTTGGTCGAGTGGTCGGTGCGCACGCTGCGCTCGGCGCCGCGCGGGTCGTAGGTGACCACGGTCCGGTCGGTGAAATGACCGACCAGGCTGCCGAATCCGGCCGCGCCCATGGGCAAGCCGATCAACAGCATGACAGGCTTCGTGCTGGACTCGTTCCGGCGAACGTCGTATGTCAGCACGGCCCCCCGCACGTCCAGCGTGCCGGTAGTGGGTTCAGTCATGGTCTTCATGCAGGGACCTCCGTTTCCGCCAGGATCGCATCGATCTGGCTAACTGCCGACTTCAGGCCCTCCTCCATGCCGAACCCAAGCTGCTGCTCCATCGCCTCCGGGCTGGGGAAGGCGCTTTGGATCGACATCCGAGTCCGTCCGCCGCCAATGGCTTCGATCGCCACCCGGGCGGTTGCCGCTGGCATGTCGTGGTTTGGGTTCCCGTCGTCGTCGGCAAAGAGATCGCGGAAGAAGAGGGCCCGCGGCGGATCGACCTCCAGGATCTCCCAAATCCCACGCGGCTGATCGCCGCTGGGTCCGGTCATGTGGTAGGCGACGCGGCCTCCGGGACGTAGATCGTGTGAGTCCATTGTGGCCGGATATGTCGGCGGGCCCCACCACCGCTCAAGCTGACGTGGGTCAGCCCACAGCTGCCAGATCCGCTCTGGCGAGGCGTCGAACTCGGCCGTGACTGTGAGGGTCAGGGCCTCAGGATCCTTGCTGACGTTGGTAACGGTCACTAGTTGTTCTCCTCCGTTTCGTTGATGAGCTCAGTCATCCGGTCTATCCGGCCACGCCACAGTTGCTCGTACTCGTCGAGGAGCCGTTGGGCTATGCCCAGAGCATCCGGTTGGGTGCGGACGACCTTGCGACGCCCGTTACGCTCCTTGCCGATCAGGCCGGCGCGCTCGAGCACTGCTACGTGCTTCTGCACTGCCGCAAAGCTCATCGGGTAGTGCCCGGCGAGCTCGGCGACCCCCTCCTCTCCTCCGATCGCACGGCGCACGATGTCTCGCCGGGTGGCATCAGCCAGGGCCGCGAAGACACGATCGAAGTCGACGGTGGATTGCATTCATACAACCATACGGTTGTATATACGCCCTGTCAAGAGCCGCAAAGGACGTCAGCCCAGGTACCGGACTGCGGCCTCCAGCAACTCACGGAGCTCCGGGGCGCGAACCGCGTCCATGTCGGCGATCTTGAGGCTGCGCATCGAGAGCTTGCCTGCCACCTGGCGCCCGCCTCCGCCGAGCAATCCCGCGGGATCAGGTAGCTCGCCGCCGTAGTAGAAGCCAAGCGTGATGTGCTGCTTGAAGGGCAAGAAGTATGCGAACTGCTCGCTGAATTTCTTGGGACCTATCCCCCACCCCACCGAACCTTGCTTGGGCCACACGACCTCGACCGTCTGCGGCAGCACTTCGAATACCAGGTCGCGGACCGTATGGCCGAGCTGCCTGATCTCGTCCGAAGACTGCGCCAGGATCGAGTCAAAGGCAGCGTGATCAACGCGTCCGGCTCGGTTGATGATCGCGGCGGCTGTATCGGCCATTCGCTGCGGATGCTACTCGCGGGTTCGGCCCGCGCTCAGGCTGTCGCGACCGATATCCTCGCCCTCAGGCGCACGCCACGCGCCGAGCGGCGGAGGGCTTCGGCATGGTCACGTGGGCACGCAGGATCGCCAACAACGGCCGCTTCAACGCGTTCATCGTCGCGGTCATCCTCGTCAATGCGGTGCTGGTCGGGCTGGAGACTTCGCCCGACCTGTTGGCGCGTTACGACGCCTTCTTCGAAGTCGCCAATGTGGTGATCGGCGCTATTTTCGTGCTCGAGATCACCATCCGGATGATCACCTACTGGCCGCGCCCGCAGGCGTTCTTCCGCGACGGCTGGAACGTCTTCGACTTCATCGTCGTCGGAGTTTCGCTGCTGCCGGCGGCGGGCAGCTTCGCCACTGTCGCGCGTCTCGCGCGCCTCCTGCGCGTGGTCAGGCTCGTGTCCGTGCTTCCCGAACTGAGACTCCTGGTCGGCACCATGCTGCGCTCCTTCGGGTCGATGATCGGCGTCGTGCTCCTGCTGGCGTTGGTGATCTACGCCTACGCAGTGCTGGGCTACCACCTGTTCGGCGCCGTTGACCCACAGCACTGGGGAGACCTGGGCACGGCAGTTCGGACACTATTTGAGTCCCTCACGCTGGAGGGCTGGCTGGAGGTCCAATCTGCCGTCATTGCGCAGGTCCCGCTGGCCTGGCTGTTCTTCGGCTCCTACATCCTGCTGGCGGTGTTCGTCGTCGTGAACCTGTTCATCGCCGTCATCCTCAACAACCTGGAGACCGTCAAGGCCGAACAAGCCGCGGAGGAGATCGAGGATAGGAGCCAGCTCGATGTGGACGAGGACCTGCTGCGCCGGGTCGAGGTGATCCGTTCCGAGCTGGGCGAGCTCGAAGCGCGCCTACAAGCCAGGACAGAGACGGCCAACGGTCGAAACCCGTGACCTTGCGCTTGTGCTGCTTTGCCCTAGCGCCCGCTCGAGTCAAGCCGAGTCCGGCAGGCGGAACTCGGTTGTTCCGTCGGCCGCGTCGGCGATTTCGATCCCCAGGACCAGCAGCCGGTTGCGGATCGCGTCGGCAGTCGCGAAGTCGCCGCTGGCCCGCGCCGTCCGGCGTATGTCCAGGATGGCCTGGATCAGGGGTTCAACAAGGTTCGCGCGACCGCCCAGCTCGAGAAGCTCCTGCTCAACCGCGACCAATCGCTCGGCCGCGCTCGATGTCCCGTTCAAAGGCTCCGCCGCTGGAGCCAGGGCCGATCGCAAATCCGCGCTGCGCAGCTTGTAGAGGGGTATCTCCTCCCCCGTCGCGAAGGTCTTGCTCTGGCCCTGGCGACGGGTCGTAACGCTGCCTCGACCCGCTAACAAAGCGACGTCCGCGTCGAGGTCGACGATCAGAGCCGTGTGCTCGTCGATGCCGAGGATGAACACGTCATCGGACATCTGCTCCTCGAGCGTGCGCAGGCGTTCCTCGCCCAGGAAGCAGAAGCGGGTGTCGTGGTCGCCACCCTCGCCGTTGTCGAAGTGGGGAATGACTGCAGCATTGATGCCGATCGTCGAGAGCACGTCCAGGCCGGGCAACCAGTGCGGATCCGCGCCCGCCTTGTAGATCTCGTACACGGGCACGGTCAGTCGACCGACCGTCAGCGCGGCCGCGCTCGCGAGCACGAGCGCGCCACCCTCGCGCAACTTCTCAGCGAACAGCGCGCTCATCGGCGTGCCCTCCCATTGACGCAAGGCGTATGAAGGGCTGCCGGGGCCCGCGAAGACGAAGTCGGCCTGTCGGATGTGTGCGAAGGCGGTCGCGGCCGTCAGCTCGTCCTCGGAGCGCCGGAGGGATGCGACCGTAGTCGCCATTCCAACGCGTCTGCCGAAGAAGTCGACCAGACCCGCCGTCAGTGCGTCGGCGTTTGACTGGAAGCCGTATGGCGTGTCGATCACCGTCGCGCGAACGTCGCTCGGGCGCCTTCCCTCTCCGGCCAAACGGTGCGCGATCTGTCGGTGACCGCGCGTCATCTGGGCGGCTGTCTCGCCGGACCCGATGAGCACAAGCAGTCGCGGCAGCCGACCCATGCGCCAAGTATTGCGCCGCGACCCAATCGAGGACGGGATGCGTCATCACAGCGTGGGTTCCCTAGAATCATGTCCGCGACTCCGGACAGCGATCGGGTGCCTGAGACGATCCTCTATACGAACGGTGGGATCAAGCACCGTGGCACCCGCCTGGAGGGAGAGACACATGGGCCGTGGGAGTTCTACCGCCTCGACGGCTCCCTGATGCGAGCGGGATCCTTCGACCGCGGCCGCCAGATCGGCACGTGGCGGACGTTCGACAGCAGTGGCGAGGTGGTCAAGGAAACTGAGTTCCAGCCGTAGCGGCGCTCCTCGGACCTTGGGCGCTACGGTGGCACCTGACACGGAGCCGTCAACCAAAGAGGAGATCCAATGAACTTCAACAGTATCCTGATCGGGTCAGAGGACCCGCAACGACTGGTCGAGTACTACACGAAGCTGTTCGGCGAGCCTCGGATGTCCGATGGCGGCTATACCGGCTGGCAACTCGGCAACGGTTTCTTGACCGTCGGGCCGCACAGCGAGGTACACGGCAAGAACGCCCACCCCGGCCGCCTCATCTGGAACCTCGAGACCTCTGACGTCCAGGGAGACTTCGACCGCTTCGCAGCCTCGGGCGCCATCGTCGTGCGCGAGCCGTACGGGTTCGAAGAGATGAGCGGACAGATCGCGACGCTCGCCGATCCGGACGACAACTACTTCCAGTTGATGACCCCGATGGATCCGCAGGCTCAGTCCAGCTAGACAGCCGCACGGGAGAGGCTTCCGACCATGGATGAACAGGCGGTTCGCGATCATGCGGACGCTTTTTGCGCGGCCTTGATCGACGGCGATGTCGAGCGGGCGGCCGCGGATCTGAGCACCGAGCTGCGCTCCAACCTGGGCCAGCTGGTGGCGATGCTTCCGATGCCGCTTGCTGCCGCCTCTGTCGAATCGATCGAGCGGACCGCATCCGGCTTTCGCGCCGTCCTCCATCTCGTCGGCGAGACGACCGAAACGCGTCTCGAGACGCGTTGGAAGAATCGCGATGACCGACCAGTGGTGGTCGAGGTCAGTCATCTGACCGAGGATGCAGTGAGCGCCGCCGACTCAGACTCGGAGCAACCTACCGAACCCGAGGAGTAGCGCTCGATCAACCGAGAAGGTCAACGGGTGACGAAGGCCTCGGCCTCGATCGCCAGCGCGAGCCAGTCGTCGGCGGATTTAGATCGTACCGAAAGCCATTCCTTCTGGACTCGTCCGTGGCCCGGATCGAATGGCTCTCCCCGGCCCTGCTCCACAAGCTCGTCGACGCGCCCAGAGGGCACCTTCAGAACGAGCCGATCCTTGACGAGCATCGCAAAGATCTTGCCGCTGCCTTTAGCGACGTGGACCCGAATGACCTGCGGGCGCCGCGCGACTCGTCTGCTCCGTAGGTCGCGTCGCTGCGGGCCAGCATCGTCGCCACCAGCGTCGCGAACTGTTCGGCGGGTTTCATTGGCCATCGAGAATAGGCGGTCGCACGGGGTCGGCTAACTCGGAGCGTTCGGATGTCTCGCATTCCTCGCGTTCGCCACTCATCGCCTGAACCAAGGTGGACGGCGGTCAGCCGCGCACGCTCAGTCCGCTACCCCTATCGCCTCCTGCTCGGTTTCGATCGACGACAACAGCTTCCGGAGACCCAGCATGCCCAGCCGGACGCGACTCTTGACCGTCCCCAGCGCAGCGCCAGTGAAGGCCGCGATCTCCAGTTGCGTCAGGCCGTTGAAATAGGCGAGCTCAAGAGAGCGGCGCTGCGCAATGGGGAGCTCGGCGAGTGCCAACTGGATAGCGGCACCATCCAGGCGCGCAGATACCTCGGGCCAGACATCGGGTGCGACCGGGACCAACCTCAGCGGGGGCTCCTCCACGTTGATGTCGAGGGACAGCACAGGCTGGCGGCGGCGACGGACCGCGTCCACGGCACGACGGTGGGCAATCGTCAGGATCCACGTCCGTGCCGAGGCTTTGGCCGGGTCAAAGCTCTCGGCTGATTGCCAGACGCTGACAAAGGTCTCCTGTACGACATCCTCGGCAAGACCCTGATCGTTGGTGACGCGCAGGGCGAGCCCGAACACCATGGCCGAGTGCCGATCGTAGAGTCCAGCCACCCCCTCGCTGTCTCCGGCGGCTATGCGCTGGAACGCGGCTGCGTCGGCGGTGGCTCCATCGACCTGAAGAGTCGTCATCAACCCTGACGCTAGGCGCCGGGCGAACGACCGGCATCGACCAGAAGGATGAGATGCCGACTACAGAGACGTTACGACTGGTACGCGTGTGAGTTTCGTGCCGCATAGGCCGCGGCTTCGGCTCGGTTGCGCAGATGGAGCTTCTCAAGCACGTGTCGAACGTGGGTCTTCACCGTCGGATGGCTGATACCCAGCACCGCGGCTATCTCCCGGTTTGTAGCACCGCGTGATAGCAGACCGAGGACCTCGCTCTCACGTTTGCTGAGCGTCGTGCGGCGTCCATCCGCCCCGGACCTCTCTTCGGCCAGGACCAGATCGGTCAGCATTCGCGCCGCCATTCGAGGCGCAATAGTGGGCTCGCCTCGGCCGGTTTCGAGCACCGCAGCGATCAGGTCGCTTGGTGGCATGTCCTTCAGCAGGTAGCCCGCGGCACCCACTCTGAGCGCGGCATACAGATCCTCTTCCTGCTCCGAGACGGTCAGTATCAGTACGTGCGCCTCAGGGACCCGGTTGCGCAGGACCGCACAGGCTTCGATGCCGTGGATCTCGGGCATGTTCAGGTCAAGCAGCACTACGTCTGGGCGGGTAGTGATTGCCAGCTCGATGGCCTCGCGGCCATTCGCGGCGAGTGCCACGACCTCGATTTGTTCATGCGGTTCAAGCAGGGCAGCGGTACCTTCCCGCATCAGCCGGTGATCGTCTGCCACGAGCACACGGATCGGTTGACGTCGTTGTACGACTGTCTCCTTCCACCCTTCGACCCGGAGTGTAGGCTGGGCTGCGGTGGAGCGGCCGCGGATCGTCGATGAGCATTCGCGCGCGGTTACGGCCGTGGCCA
>JBPCLD010000091.1:0-6296 GCA_051003655.1 Candidatus Limnocylindrales bacterium
CGACCAGCTGAAGGCAGGCGCAACAGCTGCCGACGGTGGGCGCGAAGCCACCCTCCACGACGTGTTCATGACCTACATCGGCCGCTCACTCGACGACGACGTCGAGGAGCCAAACGAAGACGACTAAACGAACAACAATGAAGAAAGAAGGTTTACCCGAAATGTTGATGCATCCCTATCACGCAGAGATCGACCGCCGTCGCCGACGCGAGCTGCACGACGCGGCCCGTCGCCAGCGACTCGTCGTGGAGGGCAGGCCACCGCGCCGGCTTCGCCACGCAGTAGGGCGTTCGATGATCAGGATCGGCAGCCGGCTGGCTTCCGACCCCGCGCCACAAAGGGCCCGCTCGCTCTAGAGCGGGCCCTCCACCTTCAGGAGAACTGACCAATGACCGTCATGACGCGAGAGCTCAAGGCGAGCTACGCCTTCGTCGAACGCAACTTCAACCTGTCCAAGCGCTACTGGGGATGGGAAGTGGCCTTCATGGTCTACTCCATCGCCGGTGCGCTGGCCGTGACCCTCATCGGTCGCGACCAAGGCAGTGCGCGGCTGATCCTGTCGCTGATGATCGGCGCCACCTTCTGGAACTACCTCTCGGTGGTCTTCTCGGTCGTGGCTGAGCAGATCAGCTGGGAGCGCTGGGAAGGGACGCTCGAATACACGATGATGGCGCCCGTTCGACGTGTGTCGCAGCTGCTGGGCTCGACCCTCTTTGCGATTATGTGGGGCCTGATCCATACAACCGTCGTGCTGATCACATTGATCCTGTTCTTCGGGATCGACCTGTCGAACGCCGATTTCCTGAGCGCCGGGGCGCTGATGTTGATCGGCTCGTTGTCGATCATCGGCATCGGCATGATGGCCGCCGCCCTGCCCCTGCTGTGGGTTGAGCGTGGCGACCAGATGGTTTTCGTCATCCAGTCGCTCCTGCTGCTTATCAGCGGCGTGTACTACAGCGTCACCATCCTGCCGGGCTGGATGCAGACTGTCGCCGCGCTCTCGCCGGCGACCTACATCCTGGACGGTGTCCGTATGGCGCTGATTGATGGCGCGCCCATCAGCTCACTCGGTGGACATCTCGCGGTTCTGGGCGTGATGGCCGTCGTATTCATCCCGCTCGGCGTGTGGGTGTTCGGCTGGGCCGAGCGCTACGCCAAGCGAACAGGCAAGCTGAAGAGAGTTGGGTAAAGCAAATGTTTGAGCTACCGACAGTCGACTATCCGCTCGATGATCTGGCAGGACCACCAGACGGCCTTCGCCTGCGCCCATATGCAGGCGAGGCCGATGTCCCGCTGATCGCCGACATCATCAACCGTCAGCTCGAAAGCGAGGAAGTTCCGTTCCGCTCGTCTGCAACTGACATGGCCGCCAGGTACCGCCACAGCAGTGAGATGTTCGACCCTTCGCGGGACGTGACAGTTGCCGAGATTGACGGCCAGGTGGTCGCGTACGGAGAGCGCAGCTGGGTGGACACGACCGACGGAACATTTCGCGAGTACCGCACCGACGGCGCCGTCCTTCCCGAATGGAGCCGGCGCGGCATCGGGACCGCCCTGCTCGCCGACAACCAGCGCCGTTCGCGGGAGCTCGCCGCCACGCACTCCAGCGACAGGGCGCGGATATTCGGCAGCTGGACCAGCGACCGCCAGGCAGCTTCGATCGCCCTGCTTCGTAACGCAAGTTACGAGCAGGCGCGCTGGTTCTTCGAGATGACGCGCCGGCTTGACCAGCCGATCCCCGACGTGCCGATGCCGGAAGGCCTTGAAGTCAGGCCGGTGACCATGGACACCGTGCGACAGGTGTGGCTGGCCGATGTCGAGGCGTTCCGGGACCACTGGGGCGGCTTCGATTCGTCGGACGAGAATCTGCAGCGCTGGATCGATAGCCCGAATTTCGATCCCTCGTTGTGGGTGATCGCCTACGACGGCGTCGAGGTAGCCGGCGGTGTCATCAATGGCATCGAGTCCGAGGAAAACGAGATGCTCGGCGTCAAGCGCGGATGGTTGAACAGCGTGTTCACCCGACGTCAATGGCGCCGACGCGGCCTCGCCGCGGCGTTGATTGCACGCTCGCTGGTGCTGCTCCGCGAGCGCGGCCTGGACACCGGGATCCTCGGGGTCGATGCGGACAATCCAACCGGTGCGTTGGGGCTTTACGAGCGGATCGGCTTCGAGGTCGCCGAGCGATCCACGGCCTGGCGCAAGCCATTCGAGCTGTAGTGGCAGCAGTTGTGACGAACGAGCCGATGAGCGCGGCCACCCATCAGCTCCAGGAGTGGGGCTGGGATACGCGGGTGGCCGCGCTCTTCGAGCCTCACTCCGGCTCGCTGCAACCGGGCCGCGTGTTGAGCGAGCATCGCGGCGGCTACGTCGTCGCGACCGAGCAGGGCGAAATCGACGCTGGGGTCTCCGGGCGTTACCGCCATGAGGCCGCCACTGCCGAAGCGTTTCCGGCCGTCGGTGACTGGGTGGCGCTGGACATGGCCGACGGTGGCCAGTCGGGCGTCATCCAGGCCCTTGTCCCACGCAAGACCAGGTTTCTGCGCCAGGGTCGGGGCGACGGCTTGAATGCCCAGGTGGTCGCCGCGAATGTCGACACGGTGCTCCTGGTGATGGGGCTGGATCATGATTTCAACCTCCGCCGGATCGAGCGATACGTGACGCTCGCCTGGTCCAGCGGCGCTGACCCAGTCATCGTGCTGAACAAGGCCGACCTATGCGATGACGTCCCGGGGCGCATGGCGGACGTTGCATCCGTCGCTCCAGGTGTTCCCATCCGCGTACTCAGCGCACTTTCTGGGACCGGCCTCGAATCTCTGACGCCGCTGCTCGAACCCGGCAAGACAATTGCCCTCCTCGGGTCATCGGGCGTAGGAAAGTCGACCATCGTGAACGCGCTCCTCGGGTGGGAGCGCCAATCGACCGGTGCCGTGCGCGAGGACGACCAACGCGGCCGTCACACCACGACGATGCGCGAGCTGGTAGTGACGCCGTCCGGCGCCCTGCTCCTCGACAGCCCGGGCATGCGCTCAGTTGGAATGTGGGAGGCCGAGGATGGCCTGGCTGAAGCATTCGCCGACGTCGAGGCGTTCGCCAGCCAGTGCAGGTTCACCGACTGCGCGCATGGCGGTGAGCCGGGGTGTGCGGTGCGAGCGGCGATAGCTGATGGATCGCTGCCCGCGTCGAGGTTCGAAAGCCAGCAGAAGCTGACTCGCGAGCTGGCAGCGCTCGAGGCTCGGCGCGACGCCGGCGCGCGCGTCGCGAGTCGGCGACGCCACCGAATGATCAGCCAGTCGGTTCGCAACCACATGCGGCTCAAGTACGGACCCGAGGCCTGAGGAACAGGCGCGTAAACTGCGCGCCCTGAAGGAGGACCTCATGAGCCATCGCGAGTCCGTACGCCGTAGTCTCGTCCCGGCCGCATCTGTGCTGTTGGTTTTCGTCTGACCGCCTGCGCGTCAGCACCCGGAGCCACCACGCGACCGTCTACTCCGGGCACGGCGTCGACCCCTCCGCAGCTGATCACCCCCGGGCCTAATGCGGCCGGCGGACTGTGCAGCGCGTTTGGCGCACAACTCGCGGTCGCGGCGCTAGGCGTGACTTCTGTCGTGCCGAGCGGCGGCGACGTCGTTCCCCGTGGGAATGGGATCTACTGCCGATACTCGGCGGCCAATGACGGGAACACGAACGTCGAGGCACAGCTCAAGAACATGACCCGCGCTGAGTTCGAGCCCCTCTCGGACACCCTCCACGCGACGACTGCCCTGCCTGGCGTTGGCGAGCTGGCTTTCAGTCGCGCCACGTCGATCTTGGGCATCCCCGGTGCAGCGGTCACTGCGTGGAGCGGCGGGTGTGGCGTAACAGTGAGCATCAACCGCGCGGGCGATCCAGCGCAGTTGCTGGCGGCTGCGCAGGCCATCGCCGCCGCGGTGCTCATCTCGAATCTCTAGCCCGGGCAGACGCCTAGAAAGGTAGTCGCCGAGTCAGGGCGACCTGCTCCAGCCACTGCTTCTCGACCTCAATCGTCGAGCCGTTGCCGTGGCCGGGCAGGACGCGCAGGTCGTCATCCAGGCCGCTCAGGCGGCTGAGCGAATCGATGATCTGTTCCTCGGAGCCGCCGGGGAGGTCTGTGCGGCCCCACGCGCCGGCGAAGAGCGTGTCACCGGTGAACAGCAGCCGCTCTGACTTGGCGAGGAGGCAGACGGAGCCCTCCGTGTGGCCGGGGGTATGTAGGACATCCAGCATGATGTCACCGAATCGGATCTCGGAGCCCTCGGCGAGATCGATCGCGGGGATGCTGGGCGGAATCGGGAAGGGAGCCATGTTGGGCTGTGGGTTCTCGAGGCCGTGGCGATCGAGGAGATGAGCCGCGACCTTCGCGCCGGTGGCCTCCGACACCGCGGCGTTGTCACCGATGTGATCCCAGTGTCGGTGCGTGCTCGCGATCAGCTTCAACGTCCAGCCTCGCTCGGCGAGGGACTGGGTCACCCAATCCACGCATGGCGTGGCCGTGTCGATGGCGATCGCCTCACCGCTGGCCTCGTCGCCGAGCACGTAGAGGTTGGTCGCGACCGGTCCGATCACCCGTTGGAGGAGCTTCATACGGATCGAGTCTGAAGTACACGCCTTCGGCGCGCACGTGGCGCCGCCCCAGCCGATACACCAGGTTTCCCGGGAACGGATGCTGGCCCGTCGCACGGATGGCGCGCTCGCGCTCCGCCGGGTCGAAGATGCGAGTTGCGCGGAAGTGAAATTCGTCGCCGTTCGGCCAGCGCAGAACGCCGCTACCGGAGGCATCGAGGTCCCGCGTCCAGCCAACGTGTCCGTTCGGATGGCCCAGGTAGCTCTCGCCTCCGGAGTTGAGCAGGCCAACCAGTCGCGATCGGACGCCGGAGCCATTGCGGCGACTGACCCGCAGCTCGAAAACATTGCCCACGCCGTAGCTGCGCCATGCGGCCCGGATCAGTGGGTCGACCACAGCCAGGATGCGATATTGCAGCTGAAACGCGGCGCGCCAAAATGAAGGCATCATCAGCTTATGCGGCGAGGAGGCCCGGACGGATGACCGAGGAAGCGACGTTCACCTGGTTCGGCCACTCCTGCATCGAGTTGCGGACCCCGGGCGGAAGGTCCGTGCTGATCGATCCATGGTTCGGCAACCCGACGTCACCGCGGTCGGCTGATGACGTGACCCAATGCGACGTGATGCTCGTCTCGCATGGCCACTTCGACCACATCGGTTCAGCACCGCGACAGGTGGCGGACGCAGATGCCCTGGCGATCGCGCGGCGCACCAAGCCTGCCTGGCCGTGCATCCATGAGCTCAGCCTGTGGCTCGAGGCGCAGCTGGGCGACGCCGGGGTCGAGATCATCGGCATGAACAAGGGCGGCTCGGTGGATGCACGCGGCTTGAGGGTGACGATGGTCCGAGCTGACCACTCGGCGGGCGACTGGTCAACGGCGGGCGAGGGACCGCTCTACCTCGGCGAGCCGGTTGGATTCGTGATCGAGCTCGAGGATGGAATGCGCGTGTACTACTCGGGCGATACCGATGTCTTCGGCGACATGGAGCTCACTCGCCAGCTGTACAAGCCAGACGTCGCGATCCTGCCCATCGGTGGCCACTACACGATGGGGCCGGCTGGCGCGGCTCGTGCGGCGAAGCTGCTGGACGTGCGCACGGTGGTGCCAGTTCATTACGGAACGTTCGCGATCCTGGCTGGGACGCCGGAAGAGCTGCGCGAAGAGTCGCGTCGAATTGGGGCCGGGCTCAAGGTCATCGCCCCCGATCGCGGCGTTCCCACGCCGCTGGCCTAGAGATGCGGGTTCGGATAGCCGATCCGAAACGGGACGCCGAGCGCGTCGCCGAGATCTACCGACCGTACGTGACGGACACGCTTGTCTCGTTCGAGGAGGTCCCGCCCGACGCGTCCGAGATGGCCGAGCGGATGCGCGTCGTGCTTGCCTGGACGCCGTGGCTTGTCGCGGCAAACGAAGACGGCGTGATGGTCGGTTACGCGTACGGATCTCGGCATCGGGAGCGGCCGGGCTACCGTTGGTCGGTCGACATCTCTGTTTACATCGACAACGCCTGGCACCGCCGCGGGATCGGTCGGACTCTCTACGCGGAGCTCCTCGACATCGTTCGCCGGCAGCGGATGATCAACGTCTACGCGGGCATAACCGTGCCCAACCCGGGCAGCGTCGGGCTGCACGAGTCGATCGGCATGCGGCGGATCGGGGTCTACGACAAGGTTGGCTTCAAGTTCGGCGAGTGGCACGATGTCGCGTGGTAC
>JBPCLD010000092.1:0-5408 GCA_051003655.1 Candidatus Limnocylindrales bacterium
CATCCGGTCAGCGACTGCCCGCGCGAAGCCCATCTCGTGGGTGACACACAGCATCGTCATCCCGGAGACGGCCAGCTCACGCATCACCTCGAGGACCTCATTGATCATCTCCGGGTCGAGCGCGGAAGTGGGCTCGTCGAAAAGCATGATCTTGGGCTGCATCGCCAGCGCACGAGCGATCGCAACGCGTTGCTGCTGGCCACCAGACAGTTGGGCCGGGTGCTTGTGCGCCTGCTCGGGGATCCCCACCCGCTCCAGCAGATCCATCGCCTTCTGGTTGGCCTTGGCGCGCGACCAGCGCCGTACGCGAATCGGCCCCAGCGTCACGTTCTGGAGCGCCGTGAGGTGGGGGAAGAGGTTGAAGCTCTGGAAGACCATTCCGATCTCGCTGCGAATCTGCGCGATGTTGCGGATGTCGTTCGTCAGCTCGATGCCATCGACGATGATGTCGCCGCGCTGGTGCTCCTCGAGGCGGTTGATGGTCCGGATGAAGGTTGATTTGCCCGAACCGGATGGGCCGAAGATGACCAGCACCTCGCCGCTCTTTACGGTCATGTCGATGCCGCGCAACACGTGCAACTGGCCGAACCACTTGTGCACGTCGCGGCAGACGATGATGTCGGGCCGGATCGCTCCCTGCGGCGCCAGGGGCTCGCCCGGCGGCAATTCCTCGCGCGGATCTTCTGTCATGCCATCACCTCTTTCCGACACCCAGCTGTGCCTCGAGACGGTAACTCGCCTGTGACATGGTGTAGCAGAGGATGAAGAAGACGATGGCAATGAAGACGTAGACCTCCAGCTGGGCACCGAACCACTGCGACTGGGCGAGCACGGCCCGGCCGATGCCGAGGATCTCGAGCAGGCCGACGATCGCCACCAGCGTGGTGTCCTTGAGCAGGCTGATGAACAGGCCGACGTTGGCCGGGATGACCGCTCGCAGCGCCTGCGGGAGCACCACGTAGAGATTGCGCTGGAGCACGTTTAGGCCGATCGCGTTGGACGCCTCGATCTGACCCGAAGGGATCGCCTGCAGGCCACCGCGAACGTTCTCCGCGACATACGCGGCCGAGAATAGCGTGATGCCGCCCAGCGCCCGCAGCACCCGGTCGACGCGGATCTCGCCCGGCAGAAAGAGGGGCAGCATGATCGCGGCCATGAACAGGATCGTTACCAGCGGCACTCCACGGACGATTTCGATATACGCGGTGCTGAGCAGCCTGATCGCGGGCAGGTCGCTGCGCCGGCCCAGGGCGAGCAGGACCCCGAACGGGAACGAGAGCGCAATGCCGACGATCGCCAACACGAAAGTCAGCAGCAGCCCGCCCCACTCGTTGGTGCTCACGAGGGGCAGCAGGCCGCCGCCCGTTCCCTGGAGCAGCAGGGCCGAGACGGGCAGAGACAGGATCCAGGCAATGGCCAGCGGCCTTCCCGGGATCGCGATCCGCACGCTGAGCGCGAACGCCAGCCATACCAGCCCGGTGTTGACCAGCAGCGCGATGACAACCGTCGGACCCATGCCCGATACCGCGGCGAGTCCGGCCAGCAGAGCTTGGCCGGCCGCCAGCCAGCTGGCCAGCGTCCGGATGGCACCGCCGCTCCAGGTTCCTGCTGACAGCCCCGTCAGGACGGACAGGATCATTAGGCTCAGCCACACCCGCCATGCCTCGTCGAATGGGTAGCGGCCGATGAGGAAGAGCCGCAGGTTCTCGGTCACCACGCCCCAGCGCGCCTCGTTGACCGCCCAGTTGGCGAAGGCCAACGCGAACACAGCGATCGCGGCGGCGAGGAGGACCGTGATCAGCGAGCTGATCCATCCGCCGAACAGGTTCCGGCGCAACCAGGCGACCAGACCGATCGCCTGCGTCGGAGGTGGGAGTCGCTCGGCGGTCATCAGCGCTCGAGGACCTGTACGCGGCGGTTGTAGATGTTCAGGAAGAGCGAGGTCACCAGGCTTATTGCGAGGTAGGTGGCCATCACGAGCACGATTACGGACACGGGTTGCCCGGTCTGGTTAGCCATCGTGTTGCTGACCTGGAACAGGTCGGAGAAACCGATTGCGATCGCCAGGCTGGAGTTCTTGGCGAGGTTGAGATACTGGCTGGTCAGCGGTGGCACGATGATCCGCAGCGCCTGCGGAAAGACCACCAGCCGGAGCGTCTGCATGTCGGTCAGGCCGATCGCCTGGGCAGCCTCGGTTTGGCCCCGTCGGACGGCCTGGATACCGCCTCGGACGGCCTCGCCGATGAACGCCGCCGTGTACAGCACCAGGCCGGCGAGCAGCGCCGTAAGCTCGGGCGATAGGACGACTCCGCCGATGAAGTTGAAGCGGTCCCGCACCGGCACGTCCAGGGCGACCGGGCCTCCGAGCACGATCCAGCCCACCAACGGTCCCGCAATCAGCACTGCCAGACCGATCCGCCCCAGCGAGTGGGTCGCTCGACCGGCGTCGGCACGACGCGTGGCCACGACCCGGGCAGCGATGGCCACGGCGACGCTGAGCAGCATGATGGCCAGCCAGATCGAGAAGTTGGGCTGGGGATCGGGGCGGGGCAGGAACAGCCCGCGCTGGTTGAGGAAGATTGAGCCCGGCAGCGCGACGGAATTGGCGACCGAGGGCAACTGCCTGAGCAGGGCGTAGATGAGCACCAACTGGACCAGCAGCGGCGTGTTCCGGATGATCTCGACATAGCCCGCGGCGATGCGGTTGATCAGCCAGTTGTTCGACAGGCGCGCGACCCCGACGACGATTCCGAGGAGCGTTGCCAGGATGATGCCGGCGACGCTGACGATGAGTGTGTTCAGCAGGCCGACCAGAAAGGCGCGACCGTAAGTGTCAGTCGCCGTGTACGGAATCGGCGTCTCGGTGATCTCGAAACCGGCGGTGCTGTTCAGGAAGTCCAGGCCGAACGTCAGGTTGCTGCGCGCCATGCCCGAGGTGAGATTGTTCCACAGCCACAGGCCGATCAGCCCGACGACAGCCAGGACGCCGATCTGCGCGACGATGCGAAGGACGCGCACATTGCGCCATGGCGGGACGCGGGCGCGGCCGGGTCGTCTCGGCACCGAGGTCATGCGCATCGGCTCGCCGGTATCAACCGAACGATCACGCCCGGGACAGGATGGCTCCCCGCCCCGGGCGTTACGGACTGCTAGCGGTAGGGCGGCGCGTAGAGGAGCCCGCCCGGCGTGGTCCACAACTCGTTGGGGCCACGGGCGAGATCGAACGGCGTGTTCGGGCCAAGGTTGCGGTCGTAGATCTCGGCGTAGTTGCCTACGGCAGTGATCACGTCGACAACCCAGTCGGGATCGAGGCCCAGTGCGGTGCCCAACTCCGGCGTCTCGACGCCGAGCAGGCGACGGACGACCGGGTTAGTGCTGGAGGCCATCTCCCCGACGTTCGCCTGGGTGATGCCGAGCTCCTCGGCCTCGAAGGTCGAGAAGGTTACCCACTTGACGACGTTGAACCACTGAACGTCATTCAGTGGCGACACCGGACCGAGTGGCTCCTTGGACATCACGACCTCGAGGATCGTGTGGTCGGCCGGCGTGGTGAGCGCCGTCCGGCGCGACACCAATTGCGAGCGGTCGCTGGTCACCGCGTCGCAGCGGTCCTCGGCATATGCCGCATACGTTGGATCGATCTCGGCGAATACGAGTGGCTCGAACGGCACATTCCGGGCGCGCATCTGGTCGGTCAGGTTGAGCTCCGTTGTGGTGCCCGACTGGACACAGATGGTGGCGCCGGAGAGTTCCTCCAGGGTCGTCGCATCGGTGCGGGTCGTATTGACCATCATTCCCTGGCCGTCGTAGAAGGTCGTTGGCGCGAAGAGGCCCCAGGACGTGTCTCGTGAGACGGTCCAGGTGGTATTTCGGATGAGGACGTCGACTTCGCCTGTCTGCAGCGCCGGCCCCCTGTCCGCTGCGGATACGGCCCGGTACTCGACTTTGTTCGGATCACCCAGCACGGCCGCGGCGAGCGCGCGACAGTAGTCGACGTCGAAGCCGCTGTACGCGCTGGTGGTCTGATCTAGGAAGCTGAAACCGGGCAGGCTGCCGTTCACGCCGCAGATCAACTGATCTCGGCTTCTGACGAGTGCCAGTCTCGCGCCCGCTGGCGCCTGTGTCGCCGCCGCGGTGCCCCCCGGCGACGCTGTCGGCGGCGGCGCGCTGGTGCAGGCACCTATGGCGAACACCGCTCCGACGGTGAGAGCAATCAACCCTGATCTGGACATTTCTCCTCCTCATTTCCGTCGGCAGCGAGCGCTCGGTCCCGCGCGGCGGTCGCGCAATCCTAACTGGGTGATGCACGCCCTGAGGCTATGTCTGCGTGGTGGTTCCGCGCGGCTCCTTGCCCTTTGGCCAGTAAAGCTCCTTCTTGATCTGTTCCTCGGGGAAGCCGCGCTCGAGGAGCAACGCGTCTACCGCGTTGATCATGTCCGGGTTGCCGCAGATGTAGGCAATCGAGTTATCGGGGGTCAGGCCCAGCTCGTCGTAAACCTCGGGCACGATGGCCTCGACGCGGCCGGTGCGCCCGTTCCACCGCGCGTTCTCCGGCGCGCTGACCCGCGAGATGCTGGGCACGTATACACAGGGATATGGCCCGTCGCTGTCCCATACCTCCATCAGCTCGCGGTAGCCGAGGTCGTACTCGTAGGATGCCCCGTGGAGCACGATCGCGCGCCGGGGAGCCCCGTCGATCAGCATCGTCTTCATCATCGAGACGAACGGCGCGATGCCCGTGCCGCTGCTGATGAACACATGCTCCCGGTCGTCATTCGGCTCGAGCGTGAACTTGCCCTTGGGCCCGCGCAGGCTCATGCCGTGGCCCTCCGGCAGCCGCCACAGGAGTGGGGTGAACAGGCCGCCCTCGACCAGGCGCACGTAGAACTCGTACCCATCGTCCATCTCGCGCGGCGTGCTGGCCACCGAATACGGTCGCTGTATCAGCTTCCCGTTCGACTCGACGCCGATGGTCAGGTACTGGCCCGGTTCGAAGTCGATCGGCTCGTCGGCCGAGACCCAGAAGAAGCCCAGCGAGTCGGTCAGGTCGATCCGCCTGGTGAGCCGTGCGTGGTAATGGACCGATTCAGGAGCAATAGGGCGCTCTTCGAGCGCGAGATCTGTCATCGCGGGGGATGGTAGCGGGCTGCGGCTCGATAGAGTCACAGTGTGGAGACACCAGCGCCGCCGGTACGCCACCGCGTGGTCATCGTTGGCGGTGGCTTCGGCGGCCTGTACGCGGCGCGCCAGCTGACGCGCGACAAGCGAGTCGAGGTCGCGCTGATCGATCGGCGCAACTTCCACCTGTTCCAGCCGTTGCTGTACCAGGTCGCCACCGGCGCCCTTGGTCCGAGCGAGATCGCCCACCCATTGCGCGCCATCTTTCGCAAGCGTCTGAATACCCGCGT
>JBPCLD010000093.1:0-4049 GCA_051003655.1 Candidatus Limnocylindrales bacterium
GTGGCGGTCCCAACGATCGCGGCGTGGTCAGCACCTGCTCCTACGAGGCGCGCGTGTTCGGCATCCGATCGGCGATGCCGCTTCGAACGGCGGGTGCGCTGTGCCCGCATGCGATCTTCGTGCCCGTCGACGGTGCCAAGTACGGGCGCGTCAGCCGCCAGGTGATGGACATCCTGCGCAGATTCACGCCGCTGATCGAACCGCTGTCGATCGACGAGGCCTTCCTCGACATGACCGGCACCGAGGGGTTGTTTGGGAATGGAGAAGAGGTCGGGCGGAAGATCAGGCAGGCCGTCCGCGATGAGCTCGAGCTGACCATCTCTGTTGGCGTGGCATCGAATCGGCTGGTCGCAAAGATCGCCTCAGATCTGAGAAAGCCGGATGGGCTGGTCGTGGTGCCTCACGGCGAGGAGGAGGCATTCCTGGCGCCACTGGCAATCGAGCGGCTGTGGGGCGTTGGCGCCAGCACTCGACGCGCGCTGACCGACTACGACGTGAAGACGATCGGCGACCTTGCGGCGCTGCCTGAGGCCGTGCTAGTTCGACGCTTCGGGAGCCACGGTGCGACGCTCGCGGCGCGTGCGCGGGGTATCGGCGATACCGAGGTGGCCCACGACGTGGCCGCCAAGTCGATCAGCCACGAGCACACATTCGATGTCGACACGGACGAGTGGGCGGTAATCGAGAGGACACTATTGGCGCTCTCTGAGGGCGTCGGTGGACGGCTGCGCGCGGCCGGACTCCTGGCCGCGACTGTCGCGGTCAAGATCCGCGATACCGACTTCGTCACCATCACCCGGCAGCGGACGCTCGACGATCCGACAGATTCCACGGACGTCATCTGGCGCACGGTTTCCGCGTTGACTCGGCGAGAGGTGAAGGGGATGCGCGTTCGACTTGTTGGTGTGGCTGCAAGCGGCCTGGATGAGCAGCGCCAGATCCCGATGTTCGAGGTCGAAGACGACAAACACAGGCGGGCCGTGATTGCGACAGATTCCCTTCGTGAGCGGTACGGGCCGCGATCGATCCGCCGTGCCAGCCTGATCCATGCCGACGTCGCCGCGCCCTTTGAGCGCGACCCGCGCCATGCGCCGCCAACCAAATCGGAGTGACACGCTAGCTGTCACACGGTGCCCACAGGCTTCGTCCAGCCCGCGACAATCGCGGCTATTGACAATCGAACGTCCGTTCGAATAGCGTAGTCCGGTAGAACAGATGTTCGATACGCCCAGGAGGCGCAGGAATGGCAATCGTGAGAGTTACCCCCACCCAGGTCGACGTCAGCACGGGGCTGTTCGACGGGCGCCCTCGTTCCATCAGGTTGGCGCATGAGCGCGTCCCGGTCATCGAGATCGCCAACGTCCGCGACGAGCTCGCCGCATACCCGGCCGGGCGTGGTCCCCGGCGCATATTCGAGGTCCGCACGCCGGACGCGCGGCTCAGGCTCTCCTTCGAGCGGCGCAGTCGTCGCTGGCTGTTGGAGGGCCTCGAAGCCGCCTGAACCCCGCCTTTACCCGTGGGGGCGGTGCCCTGCCCCCGGTAGGTGCGTGCGACAATCGAGGTCATGGCGGGGTCCCCTGAAGCATTAGCGAACTTGACGCTGACCGAGTTCTCCGAACGGCTGGCGTCGGCCGAACCTGTCCCTGGTGGCGGCAGTGCAGCCGCGGTGGCGGGGAGCATTGCCGCGAGCCTGGTGGCGATGGTTGCCAGGCTTTCCCTGGATCGGCCGAAGTACGAGCCGTACCGGGCCACCAACGAGCGTGCCCTCGAGACGGCTGAGGCGGCGCGCACCAAACTCCTGCGCTTGGCGGACGACGACGCGCGTGCCTATGGCGGCTTTTCTGCCGCGCGGAAGATGCCGCGCGACACGCCAGAGCTGGACGAGGCACGCAACCGGGCCACGGAAGTTGCCGCGCGCGATGCGTCGGAAGTGCCGCTCGCGGTGGCGCGTGAGTGCGCACGCCTGCTCGAGGTGATCGCGACGCTCGCGGGCCGCAGCAACCTGAACGCGGCGAGCGACCTGGAGGTTGCCGGGCGGTTGAGCGCGGCCGCTGTCCACGGTGCGGCGGCGAACGTGATGATCAACCTGCCCTCGGTCGCTGACGAGCGCTACGCGGGAGGGACGAGGGTCGAGTTGAATGACCTGCTGCGCGACGCTGACCGCACGCTGGCCAGGGTGACGCAGTACGTGGGGCGCGGCTCGCTGCGGACTCCGGAAGACAGTTGACCGTCGCCGAGCGCGCCGTCGCCTCGGACCCTGAAACCGCGCCGCGCACCACCGCGCGGGTGCTAGAGGGTCGCGGCCTCGCGGCAGAGATTCGCGGCCGGGTACGCCGCCAGGTCGGTGCGTTCCGACGCCGATATGGATACAGCCCAACGCTTGCGGCGGTGATGGTCGGTCACGAGCTCGCGTCGAGCGTCTATCTCCAGCAGATCATGCGCACGAGCCAGGCTGTCGGCGTGCCCAGTCGGATCATTGAGCTGCCACGGCGCACGACCGCCGACGAGTTGCGGGACCAGATCGAGGCTCTCAACGTCGACCGCGAGGTGGCGGGCATCATCGTCCAGCAGCCGCTCCCCCGGCACATCCCGCTCTCCACAGTTACCGACACCATCCTTCCGGCGAAGGACATCGATGGCATCCATCCACTCAACACCGGATTGATGACGCTCGGATATGAAGGGTTCCTGCCCGCCTGTGCAGAGGCGGCGATCGAGATCCCCAAGTTCTACGGCTACGAGCTCGAGGGCAAGCGGGCAGTGGTCATCGGGCGCAGCAATGTCGTCGGCAAGCCCGTGCAGCTGCTGCTCGTCCGTGAGCATTGCACCGTCACCGTCTGTCACCGCCGCACGCGCAACCTGGATTGGGAGGTCGGACGTGCCGAGGTCGTCGTGACCGCCGCGGGCTCAGCCGGACTGGTGACCGGAGAGATGCTGATGCCCGGTGCGCTGGTGATCGATGTTGGCATCAACGTCATCCGCTCAGGGATCGTTGGCGACGTCGAGTTCGAAAGCGCTGCACAGGTGGCCGAGGCGATCACACCTGTCCCCGGCGGGGTGGGCCCGGTAACCAACGCGATCCTGCTCGAGCACCTCATCAGGGCCGCCCGTTGGCAGGAGACTGGCCATCCGATCGTCGCCGGGCGGGCACGCAAACGCCGCGCGGCCTGAACGCGCCGTTGCCATCGACCGGACGCTCGTGAAGTCGACACCACAGCTGTGAAGTCCAGCCTCGAGATTGCGCGAGCAGCCAGCCTCCGTCCCGTCTCCGAGATTGCCGCCGAGCTGGGGCTGCACGACGACGAGTACGAGCTGTACGGCCCGCACAAGGCGAAGATCCGGCCCACCGCGCTGGCCCGGCTGGCCGATACGCCCGACGGCAGAGAGATCGTGGTGACGGCCATAACGCCGACGCCGCTGGGCGAAGGCAAGACGACCACGACGATCGGGCTGGCCCAGGGTCTCAATCGCATCGGCGTCCGTGCGGCGCCGACTATCCGCCAGCCATCGCTCGGGCCGGTCTTCGGCCTCAAGGGCGGCGCGGCGGGTGGCGGCTACAGCCAGGTGCTGCCGATGGAAGAGATCAACATCCACTTCACTGGCGATCTGCACGCGGTCGCCGCCGCGCACAACCTTGGTGCCGCGTTCCTCGACAACCACATCTTCCGCGGCAACAAGCTCGGGATCGACCCGCAGACCATTCGTTGGCCACGCGTGATCGACGTCAACGATCGCGCCCTGCGGCGGGTGATGCTAGGCCTCGGTGAGCCCAAGGACGTGCGCGAGTCGGAGTGGCACATCACTGCCGCATCCGAGGTGATGGCGATCCTTGCCCTCGCCGAGGACATCCACGATCTGCGAAAACGGCTCGGCCGCTCGATAGTCGCCGAGAACTATTCCGGTGAGCCGGTCACGCTCGACGACCTGCGCGTCGCGGGCGCCATGACCGTGCTGCTCCGCGACGCCATGAAGCCGAACCTGGTGCAGACGTTGGAGGGCGGCCCTGCGTTCATACACGCCGGTCCGTTCGCCAACATCGCCCACGGCAA
>JBPCLD010000094.1:0-12199 GCA_051003655.1 Candidatus Limnocylindrales bacterium
GAAAAACGGAGATAGAAGCGGCAGCCATGCCGCAGGCTGCCGAGGTCATGCGACTACCCATCGACACAGGTTACGTCCCGACCAAGGCGTTGGATCACTGTTTGGACCATCGCTAACTACCGCGTGCGAGACACTCCGAGCAAAGCCCGACGATGTTCAAGTGTGAAAGGTCGACTGCGAAGCCACGTCCCTTGGCGAGTGCGTTAACCAGTGAGGCGGCCTCGGGTGGGTCGACCTCCCAGCTGTCGCCGCAGCTGCGGCAGAACAGGTGGCCGTGCTCCGTCTGCGGCAGCACGTGGAACTCTTCGCGCCCGTCGGCGCCATGCCCGTGTCGGACAAGACCCAGGTCCTCCAGTACATCCAGGGTCCGGTAAACGGTAGAAGGGATAGTCCCGGGATCCTCGGCGCGGCAGCGTTCGATCAGCTCGGTGGCGGTGACGTGTCCGCTCGACTCTTCCAGGACGCTCAACAGAAGCCGCCGTTGGGGTGTCCAGCGCAGCCCGCGCGCATGCAGTTGATCGCGCGCTGACGACCAGGCGTCGGATCTTGCGCCCGACCTTCGGGACGCTCGTGCTGTGCTCACGCCGACGACGATACCACCGGTAATGCAGAGTTGCGTAATTGCAACAACATGCAACAATGCGCTCGTGCCGGAACTCGACGGTGGCGTAGCTGCCCTTCTGATCACCGCTCTCGTGCTCGGGTTGAGGCATGGCTTCGACTGGGACCACCTGGCGGCGATCACCGACATCACGAGCACCAGCGGCGCGGCGCAGGCGGCCGAGCACGAGCATGCGGAAGAGCACGACCACCCGACCGCCCACGATCACGAGCATGGTGGCGCCGAGGAAACGTTGGCGCACGAGCAGGCGGATCACGAACCGCACCCGCCGCCGTCACCACTCCAGCCGCCCACGACGCGGCGCCTCCTTCAGCTGGAGCGCCAGCCTGTGATCCTCGGCACGCTCTATGCCCTCGGCCACGCGTTCGTGGTCGGAATTCTTGGTGGCGCGGCGCTCCTCCTTGGAGCGCAGCTGCCCGACTGGATCGACCCCCTGATGGGTCGAGTGGTCGGCTTTACCCTTCTGCTCCTGGGGATCTGGGTATTCGTGTCGCTCTACAACTACGCGCGCCACGGCACCGAATTCCGGCTGCGCAGTCGATGGATGGTCGTGTTCGATGGTGTGCGCTACGGGTGGCGACGCTTCCAGGCCTGGCTCCACGGCCACGCGCACGTTGAGCCACTGGAGATGAGCTCATATGGACCGCGCACCGCCTTCGGCGTCGGGATGATCCACGGCATCGGCGCGGAGACGGCGACGCAGGTCCTATTGATCACCGCAATCGGTGGCGCCGACGCGGCTGGCCTCGGCATCCCGATGATGCTCGCGTTCATCATCGGCCTCGTCATCACGAACACGATCATCGTGATCATCTCGGCCTCAGGTTTCCTCGCCAGCCAGGCGCGGCGGCGAATCTACATCGTCATCGGTGCCATCGCCGGCGTCTTCAGCCTGGTGGTCGGGGCGTCGTTCCTGATCGGTCGGGAAGATCTACTGCCCAACCTGGAGCACCTCTTCGGCTAGACAACAGTCGCCCCCAAACTTGACGCGGCCGTGATGGAGGTTGCACAGTTTGAGGCGGAGGGACAGCCGTGAACTGCCTCAGACCGCTCTGCCTTGCCTTTGCCCTTGCCCTGGGGACGCTGTTCGGCGCGCTCGGTATGTCGCACCAGGTGGTGCGGGCGGCCCCCCTGCCGCCGCCCGAGTGCCGGTACGAGGACGTCCTGACCCTTCACTCCGGCGTCAAGGAATGGCGCATCAGCCTGCTTGACCCGATCTACATGGTGCCGCGCGATTACGTTCCACCGAAGCTCGTTTCAGTCTCGAACGCCGGCATCCAGGGGAGCGGCAAGGTTCGGCGGGTCATGATCGACGATCTCGCTGCGATGGCGGCAGCGGCCCGGACGGCTGATGCGCCGCTGCGCGTGACGTCTGCATATCGCCGCTGGAGCGAGCAGAAATACCTTTACCAGCGTGAGATCGAGCTGTACGGCCTGAAGGTAGCGCGCGAGAGCGTCGCGCGGCCGGGACACTCCGAGCACCAGCTGGGGACGGCGATCGACTTCAGCAGCGGTGACAGCACCAAGAAAGCCTGGGCCTACGACGACTGGGCCAAAACGGCGGCAGGAGCCTGGCTCATGGCCAACGGGTGGCGCTACGGCTTCCTGCTGAGCTACCCGTACCGAAAGAAAAACGTGACCTGTTATCGCTACGAGCCGTGGCACTGGCGCTATGTGGGCCAGGAGATGGCCGCAGAGGTGCACGCCAGCGGCCTGACGCTACGCGAGTACCTCTGGAAGCACCACCACTAGACTCCAGCCGGCGGCAGAGTGCACTAGCTGTCGTTCAGCCTGTAGACCGCGCCGGCAATGTCGACCACATAGAGGCGGCCGTCGGCGCCCTCGCCGAATGAGCTGATCGTGTTCGTCGTTTGGGCGAGTGGCGCCGGCATGGGGTCACCACGCTGAAAGTTGGCCGGAATGGCCCACATACGCCCCGAGCCCAGGTCCCCGAAGATGTACTTCCCGTAGAGAGTGGCGCCCGATCGTCGCGACACGTAGCCGCCCGTCACCGCGCTGTTGTCATCTCCATCCACGGTGTGGGCGTAGTTCAGCAGCGGACGGCTACGGCACTTGGTGGTGCACAGGGCGCCTTGCGGCTTATTTGGGTAATTGAAGTAATGCAGCCCCTCGAGTAATGGCCAGCCGTAGTTCCGAGCCTTCAACGGGCCGCGATCGATCTCTTCCCAGCCGTTCTGGCCCACGTCGCCGCACCAGGTGAGGCCGGTCCCGCGGTCGATGGAGCACCGCCACGGGTTACGGAAGGCATATGCCCAGATCTCGTCCCTTCCGGTCTTTCCGACGTACGGATTGGTTCCGGGAATGCCATACGTCTTGGGACCGTTCCCGTCTGGATCCGCCGGGCTGATCCGCAGGATCTTGCCCAGGAGATTGCTAAGGCTCTGTGCGTTGGGTGGGTGGGCGGCCTCGCCGACGGCGATGAGCAGATGGTCTCCGCCGAAACCGACCCAGCCGCCATTGTGATTTGCGGCGCCGGAATGCTCGATCGTCATCAGGATCCGCTCATAGCTCGGGTCGGCGACGTCTGGCTCCAGGGACGAGCGGCGGTATTCGGCCACGACCACATCGCCATCTGTGCGCGTGTAGTCGACGTAGAAGAGGCCATTCGTGGCGTAATTGGGGTGGAAGGCCAAGCCCAGGAGGCCACGCTCGTTGGTCAGCGAGACTTTCGTCGAGATGTCCAGGAACGTCCCGCCACCGACGATCTTGATCAAGCCGCCCTTCTCGACCACGAATAGGCGCGAGTCGCCAGCGTGGGTAACGAACAGAGGCTGGGAGAAGCCGCCCTGGACGAGGGTGACGGGCAGCGCGGCTGCGACCGGCGCCGGGCCTGCCAGGAGCATGGCCGCGGTGAGCGATAGGACAAGGAGCCTGCGCGCCGGGGCTACGAAACGGTCCTTCTTCACGGTCGGGCGAAATTAGCACGGACCAGGCTGTCCGATCGATTCTGGGCACCAGTCCACGCAACTGTTGCGCGACACGGTGGCGCACGAGCACCGATCCGCGTTCGGGGTGGCGCAATGCGCCAGGGTGGGTCAGGATTCGCCGGGCCGATGACACGACGCGAAAGTACAAGCCGCCGGACCAGACGACGCGCATCGACACCACCCGAGCCGAAGCGGCGTGCGGTGGCGCCTGCCGGGCCGACCCGCGAGTTCCATGTGTCGCGCGAGGCGCGCGACCGATACGGCTTCGACGAGGCGCTCTTTGGTCTGCACGGCAACGTCGTCTTCGCGAACTACGCGGCCGCCCGTCGCTTCGCGCAGAAGATGAACGAACAGCGCGATCTGGCTGCCGACCCTGGCGCCGCGGTACGCGCGGGCGACATCAGCGCGATGGGTTTGGTCGACGAGATCCTGCACTTCGTCGTCGAGCTGTATCAGCGAGAGCGCAACCCCGAGGCAATGACCGCAGCGCTTGCGGCACTGGGGGAGGCCATCCCGCCGGCATCGCTCGAGGACATCCTGCGCTCCTTCGCCGAGCACTTTCCGGCCATCGCCGCGTACCGCGGTGCGCTGTCGGCAGAGGAATATCTCGCTGGTGAAACAGATGGCACGCCGAATCGCGAGATCGTCCTCGAGGAGCTCCTGATGCTGTGGCTGGCGAACGGTAACGAAGGGTTCGCCCCCCACGGCGAGCTCTTCGACGACGGGCCGCTTGAGGACACCACGGCGTACCTGGCGCTCATCCGCCAGCTGCAAGCTTGGTTCAGGACTCAGCCGGGCTTCGGGCCTGACGATGAGGACCTGGTCAGCCTCCTGCGTCGGCCTGCGCTCGACGGTGGCACGACGCTCGCCGATCAACTGCGCTGGATCTCGGACAAGTGGGGATTTGCCGCGGAAAAGTTCGGCGACCAGCTGGTCGTGAACCTCGACGTCCTGACCGAGGATGAGCGCGCGGTCTGGATGCGTTTCAACGCGACGCAAGGTGGCGGTGCCGATGTCGTGGCACGGGCAGCCGACGCCGACACCGCTGGTTTCGAGGGTTTTGGTGATCTCGACTCCGAGTCGGAGCGTTTCAGCAGCGACCTCGCCTGGATGCCGCGCGTCGTGCTCCTGGCAAAGAGCACGTACGTCTGGCTCGATCAGCTGAGTCGCGCCAACGATCGTCCGATCGGGCGCCTCGACCAGATACCCGACGCCGAGCTCGACACCATCGCCGCGCGTGGTTTCACCGGCCTGTGGCTGATCGGGCTGTGGGAGCGCAGCGTGGCCTCGCGCGAGATCAAACAGTTGCGCGGCAATCCCGAGGCGGTCGCATCGGCGTACTCATTGATGGATTACCGCATCGCCGACGATCTCGGCGGGGAGGAGGCCTACGCCAACCTGCGCGATCGCGCCTGGTCGCGCGGCATCCGCCTCGCCAGCGACATGGTGCCCAACCACATGGGCATCGACTCACGCTGGGTCGTCGAGCATCCGGACTGGTTCATGCAACGGCCCGACCCGCCATATCCGGTCTACTCGTACAGCGGGCCCAACCTGTCGAACGACGAGCGAGTCGGTATCTACATCGAAGATCACTACTTCGACAACACCGACGCGGCGGTGACGTTCAAGCGCGCCGATCGCTGGAGCGGACAGGAGCGCCACCTCTACCACGGCAACGACGGCACCTCGATGCCCTGGAACGACACCGCCCAGCTCGACTACATCAAGCCCGAGGTCCGCGAAGCGGTTATCCAGACCATCCTGGCCGTCGCTCGACGCTTCCCGATCATCCGCTTCGACGCCGCGATGACCCTCGCCAAGCGCCACATCCAGCGACTCTGGTATCCGGCGCCGGGCACCGCCGGAGCCATCCCCTCACGGGCCGAGTACTCGATGAGCAAGGCGCAGTTCGACAAGCTGATGCCGCAGGAGTTCTGGCGCGAGGTCGTAGATCGCGTAGCCGTTGAGGCGCCCGACACGTTGCTGCTTGCCGAGGCCTTCTGGCTGATGGAGGGCTACTTCGTCCGCACCCTCGGCATGCACCGCGTCTACAACAGCGCGTTCATGAACATGATGCGCGACGAGAAGAACGGCGAGTACCGGCTGGTCATCAAGAACACGCTCGAGTTCGACCCCCAGATCCTCAAGCGCTACGTCAACTTCATGAACAACCCCGACGAGAAGACGGCTGTCGACCAATTCGGCAAGGGCGACAAGTACTTCGGCGTGGCGACGCTGCTGGCGACGATGCCCGGGTTGCCGATGTTCGGCCATGGCCAGATCGAGGGATTCGCCGAGCGCTACGGCATGGAGTACCGCCGCGCCTACCTGGACGAGATGCCCGATCCGGAGCTGATCACTCGCCACGAGCGCGAGATCTTCCCGCTGCTGCATCAGCGCGCGCTCTTTGCCGAGGTTTACCAGTTCGCTCTCTACGACTTCTTTGCGTCGGATGGGTCTGTCAACGAGGACGTGTTTGCCTACTCGAACCGGGCAGAGGGCATGCGGTCGCTGGTCGTCTACCACAACAGGTTCGACGATACGGCCGGCTGGATCAGGACCGCCGCCGTCACAGGACGGTCGCTCGCCGATGGGCTGTCACTCGGCGGCGGACCCGAAGACTACCTAGTCATGCGCGATGGCCGCACAGGCCTCCTCTACCTGCGCAGCCACGCCGAGCTGGCCGAGAAGGGGCTGTACATGGAGCTCGGCGCCTACACCTGCCACGTCTTCGTGGAGATGCACGATGTTCATGACACGGACGGTCGCTACGGGCGCCTCGCGGCGTATCTCTCCGGTCGGGGAGTGCCGTCGCTCGAGGACGCCATGAGCGAGCTCGCCCTCGCTCCCTTGCACGCTGCCCTGCGCGATTCCCGCCTCGACGACGCTCTACGCGAGGCGGCGGCGCTCATCGGCACAACGCCCGAGGCAACCCCAGCTGGGGAGCCGGCTGCCGGCGCGCCCCCGACCGCTGGGAAACCGGATGCGCTTGCCATGGCTCGTGCCATAGAGGCGCTCGTGGCGAAGCATTGGCCCGACATGGCGAAGGGCCGCTGGATCTACGAGTGGTTGGTGAATCGTGTGTGGCCGGATGCAGATCTGTTCGCGATCCTCCTGGACCGCGGCGTGGGCTACAAGCCGACCGCATTGCCGCGCGATGAACGGTTCCTGCGTGCGATCGGCGCGAACGACCACGACGGAGCGACCTGGTTCAACAAGGAGCGCTTCGATAAGTCGATCGAACTCCTGGGCTTGGCGCGTCCGGCGGAGCTGCGTCGGGCCGCCGAGAAGGCGGGTTACAGGCTCGACCTGTTCGAGAAGGCGCTCGCAGCCCAACCCAAGCGCGCACCCACGCCCGAGTCCACTCGGTCGTCGCCAAAACCAAAAACATCCAAGAAACAGGCCAAGGCGACCGCTGTCAAAGTGAGCGGTCGCACCAAGCGCGCCACGAGGTGACGGCGCGCGCATGCGTTCTCTGGCGCACACATCGGACACGCAGTCGCCGATTGCGTCGCCCCGCGCACAGTATCGCCACGCTTAAGGGCATGGTCGGCTCCGATGTGCCGCGTTACACGCACATTCCGCCACTAAGGGGCGGATATGTAGCCCATGCCGCACACGACGGTGGGGGAGCGGATCATTGAGCGCGATCCAGGAGGATGGCAGGCGGCGGGTCGTCATTGAGAACGTCACCCCCGAGGTCGATGGCGGCCGATTTCCAGTCAAGCGCGTTGTCGGCGACACGCTCGCTGTCGAGGCCGACGTCTTCACCGACGGACACGACGAGATCCGAGTGGTCCTGCGCTGGCGCGGGGGAGGGGACGAGGAGTGGCGCGAGGCGTCTATGCGACCGCTCGGCAATGACCGCTGGCGCGCGTCGTTTCCCCTCGAGGTGGTTGGCCGTTACGAGTACTCCATCTCAGTTTGGGTCGACCACTGGGAAACGTGGCGACACGACCTCAGCAAACGCATCGATGCGGGCCAGGACGTGGCCGTCGATCTGCGAATCGGCGCGGCCCTTGTCGAAGGCGCGGCCCAACGAGCGACTGCGCAAGACGCCTCCGCGCTCCGGGATGCAGCATCAAACCTGTCGGCCGAACGAGCGCTCAGCGCGGAGCTGGACGCGCTTGTGGAGAGATATCCCGACCAGCCGCTCGAGACGACAATCAAGAAGCCACGCGCCGTCACGGTCGACCCCGAGCGCGCGCGCTTCTCTGCCTGGTATGAGCTATTTCCTCGATCAGCATCACCAGACCCCAAGAGGCACGGCACATTCGAGGACGTCATCGCCCGTCTTCCGTACGTCGAGGAACTGGGGTTCGATGTGCTGTACATGCCGCCGATCAGTCCGATCGGCCGGCAGTTCAGGAAAGGTCCGAACAACACGCCCTCGACCAGCGCCGACGACCCCGGCGTGCCATGGGCGATCGGCGGACCAGAAGGCGGGCACGATGCGGTTCACCCTGACCTGGGGACGCTAGCGGACTTCCGCGCGCTAGTCGCCGCGGCCAACGCGCGCGGGATAGAGATCGCCCTCGACATCGCGTTCCAGGCGTCGCCCGATCACCCGTGGGTAAGGGAGCACCCCAGCTGGTTCCGCACCCGACCCGACGGCACCATCCAATACGCGGAGAACCCACCGAAGAAATACCAGGACATTTACCCGTTCGATTTCGCGAGCCACGACTGGCGCGCACTGTGGGATGGGCTCGCCGGCGTCTTCCGCTTCTGGATCGGTCAGGGCGTCACGATCTTCCGGGTCGACAACCCGCACACCAAGGCGTTCGCGTTCTGGGAGTGGGCGATCAACGACATCAAACGCGACCATCCCGAGGTGCTTTTCCTGGCCGAGGCCTTCACCCGCCCGAAGGTCATGTACCGCCTCGCGAAGCTGGGCTTCAGTCAGAGCTACACCTACTTCACGTGGCGGAACAACGCCGCGGAACTGCGCGAGTACATGGAGGAGCTGACCAGTCGTCCCGTCAGCGACTTCTTCCGACCGAACTTCTGGCCAAATACGCCCGACATCCTGCACGCCGACCTGCAGACCGGCGGACAAGCGGCGTTCGAGGCGCGCCTCGTGCTGGCGGCGACCCTTTCCTCGAACTACGGCACCTACGGCCCAGCCTTTGAGCTTGGCGAGGCCACGCCGCGCGATCCGGGCACGGAGGAATATCTCGATTCGGAGAAGTACCAGCAGCGGACATGGGATCTGGACCGGCCTGACAGCCTGCGTGAGCTGATCGCGCGCCTGAACCGGGCGCGGCGCGAGCACCCCGCTCTCCAATCAAACGAGCGGCTGTGGTTCCACTCCATCGACAATGGGAACCTGTTGGCCTACACCAAGAACAGCGCCGATGGGAGCGACATCGTCCTGACCGTCGTCAACTTCGACTACGCCAGCCCGCAGGAGGGCGTGCTGGAGCTGGGTCTGGAAGGGCTCGGGCTGCCGGTCGATCGGCCGTTCCAGGCGGTTGATCTCCTGGACGGGACCTCGACTCTCTTGAGCGGACCGACGATCCCGATCTCGCTGGACCCTGCCCAGCGGGCCGCGTACGTCGTGTGGCTGCGTCCGTGACGTCCGTCTTGCACCATCTGGTCGGAATGGACCCACAGTTTCGAGCGGGAGTCGTCGTTTTGTGTCACATGGACCTCGGCCGACCCAGATGGAACAAGGTGGCCGACTTCCCAGGAAACGATGGTCGTATTTCGTCCATTTGGCGCGAGGTGACCGTGTGAGTCCGCGTCGGGCGGCCGCGCCGACTGCCTCGGTATCCGTCGGAGATGGCACGGATCCCCAGTGGTACAAGGACGCCGTCATCTACGAGCTCCACGTGCGCGCGTTTTTCGACGCGAACGGCGACGGATCGGGTGACTTCGCCGGCCTGACTCAGCGGCTGGACTATCTCGCCGATCTTGGAGTGACCGCGCTCTGGCTTCTGCCGTTCTATCCCTCGCCGCTGAAGGACGACGGCTACGACATCGCGGACTTCACCGGCGTGAACCCCGATTACGGCACGTTGCGCGACGTCAAGGTGCTGATCAAGGAAGCACACCAGCGTGGCCTGAAGGTGATCACCGAGCTGGTCTGCAACCACACTTCAGATCAACACCCGTGGTTCAAGCGTGCGCGCCGCGCCTCTAAGGGAAGCCCGCAGCGCGACTACTACGTCTGGAGCGACGACCCTGACAAATACCGCGAGGCGCGGATCATCTTCAAGGACTTCGAACGGTCGAACTGGACGTGGGATCCGGTCGCCGATCAGTACTACTGGCACCGCTTCTATCACCACCAGCCCGACCTCAACTTCAAGAACCCCCGTGTCCGCGAAGGCCTCAAGAAGACGCTCGAGTTCTGGCTCGACCTGGGTGTCGATGGAATGCGGCTGGATGCCGTCCCGTACCTGTACGAGCGCGAGGGCACCAACTGCGAGAACCTGCCCGAGACGCACGCGTTCCTGCGCGAGCTTCGCGCTCACATTGACGCGAACTATGCAGATCGCATGCTTCTCGCCGAAGCGAACCAGTGGCCCGAGGACGCGGTCGCCTACTTCGGCACCGGCGATGAGTGCCACATGTGCTTCCACTTCCCCGTCATGCCGCGGATGTTCATGGCCGTCCGAATGGAGGATCGCTTCCCGCTCTACGACATCCTCGAGCAGACGCCCCCGATTCCCGACAACGCCCAGTGGGCGCTCTTTCTCCGCAACCACGACGAGCTGACGCTCGAGATGGTCACTGACGAGGAGCGCGACTACATGTACCGGGTCTACGCCCACGACCCCCAGATGCGCATCAACCTCGGCATCCGCCGCCGGCTCGCGCCGCTGATGGGCAACAACAGGCGACGGATCGAGCTCCTCAACGGGCTGCTCTTCGCGCTGCCCGGCACGCCGGTCCTGTACTACGGCGACGAGATCGGCATGGGCGACAACGTCTACCTGGGCGATCGCAACGGCGTGCGCACGCCGATGCAGTGGAGTGGCGACAGGAACGCCGGTTTCTCCGCCGCCAACCGACAGAAGCTGTTCCTGCCGGTGATCACAGACCCTGAGTACCACTACGAAGCGATCAACGTCGAGACGCAGCAGAACAATCCGACTTCGCTGCTGTGGTGGATGAAGCGACTGATCGCCCTGCGCAAGAACCACCGCGCTTTCGGGCGTGGCTCGCTCACGTTCCTGCACCCCGAGAACCGACGCATCGCGGCGTTCGTACGCGAGTACGAGGGCGAGCGGATCCTGATCGTGGCGAACATGTCGCGCTTCGTCCAGTTCGCCGACCTCGATCTTGCCGCATACCGCGGCCTGGTGCCGGTCGAGATGTTCGGGCGCGTCGAGTTCCCGCGCATCGACGATCGCCCGCTATTCCTGACACTCGGCCCTCACGCCTTCATCTGGTTCGCGCTCGAGGCGGACCCATCGGGTCGAGGCGCGGAAGTTCGCGGGCTCGAGGATGGCGCACCCACCCTGGCGGCCCAGCCTGACCTGGACGGGCTGCTGCGCGGAACCGCTCGAGCCGAGTTGATGCGATTGCTGCCCGGCTATCTCCGCGCCCGTCGCTGGTTCCGATCCAAGGCGCGACGGATTAAGTCGGTCGCGCTGTATGACTCGATACCGGTTGCAGTGGCCGGCGCCGGCGCCCGCGTCGCGATCTTCGACGTGGAGTACACCGAAGGCGAGCCCGAGCGCTATGTCCTGCCACTCGCGCTCATGCCCGTCGATCAAGCCGATCGGATCGTGCACGACGCGCCCCAGGCGCTGGTCGCGCACGTAGCACCCGACGGAGACGGCGGTCCGCAATGGGCGCTCTTGGATGCGCTCTATGACCCGACCTTCTCGCAGGCATTGCTCGATGCCATAGGCGCACGCCGCCGGTTCGCAGGACGTCGCGGCGAGGTCACCGCCACGCCCACAAAGGCCCTGCGGGCCCTCCGCGGGTCGCGCGCAACGAAGCTGGAGCCCAGGGTTGGACGCGCCGAACAGAGCAACACGTCGGTCGCGTTTGGTGATCGTTTGATCCTCAAGCTCTTCCGGCGCCTGGAGCCGGGCGTCAATCCGGAGCTGGAGATCGGCAACGTGTTAACCGACCGCGACTTCGATTACACGCCGCAGGTTGGCGGCTGGCTGGCCTATCGGGGACCGCGGGAGGAGCCCTCCGCCCTGGGCATCCTGCAAGCCTTTGTGCCCAACCAGGGCGACTTCTGGGAGTTCACGCTCGACTCGGTCGGCGCGTTCTTCGAACAGGTCGCCGCGCTCGACACCCCTGCACCGGATGGGGCGGTGCCTACCACGTCGGCCGTGCTCGATGCAAGCGCCGGTGAGCTTGCCCCCCTTGCCGCCGAAACCGTCGGTGAGTACCTCGACCTCGTTGGGTTGCTCGGCACGCGGACGGCCCAGCTGCACGCCGCGCTGGCGGGCGTGAGCGACGAACCGGCGTTCGCACCGGAGCCATTCAGCGCGCTGTATCAGCGCTCGGTGTTCCAGACGATGCGCAACCAGGCCACGAGCACCTTTGCGCTGCTCAGGAAGCGCTTGGCCGAGCTGCCGGCAGAAGCCAGGGTCCAGGCAGAGCAGGCGTTGGCGATTGCTCCCGAAATCCAGTCGCGCATCACCCAGCTGACTGG
>JBPCLD010000095.1:0-6882 GCA_051003655.1 Candidatus Limnocylindrales bacterium
GAGTTCCCCAGGGACGTCCTCGTCAGGCACGTACCAGCCGTCGTCCACGCTCGCCGGCGGGTACATCTCCATCGTCAGCGCCAGAATGCCCTGTTTGGCGTATGCCCAGTCCATGAACGTGCCTGAGCTGCGATAGAGCTGGCCGGCCTGAAGCGCCCGATAACCGTTTCTGTTGGCTACGCCATTCGCCAGCGCCTTCAGCCTGTCGGCGTCGCCCGGTCGCATGTCGGCCGGCTGCGGGTCCGCGGTCCAGCCGAAGGGATGCATCACGAACTCGCCGTGCGAGTGGATAGTCAATGCGAGACGGAGCTGCTGCCGACCGCCGATTACCCGGCTCCGAACGAAGTCTCGGATGCGGCGCGCCTCTGGCGTCGTCCAAGGCCTGGGGCCGCGGTAGAAGGAGTGGGCGGGATCCGTGCTCGAGCCTCCCCCGCCCCACTTGTAGGCGAAGTTCCGATTGATGTCGGTCCCTACCTCCGCGGAGCCCGGCGTTGGCTGGCGGTTCTTGCGCCAGCGATGGAATTCGCCACCCGCGATGTCGAACATGGCGCCGTCCGGGTTGACCATCGGCGCGATCCAGACCTCTGTCGAGTCGACGATGGATGTAGTGCGCGGGTCCGTTCCGTAACCGTCCACGAGCCAATGGATCAGCGCCAGGGCCTGCTCCTTGGAGAGGTGTTCGTGGCCGTGGATGCCCCCATCGACGTACACCTCCGGCTCACTCTCGTCAGCTAAGACGTTGTCGCTGATCTTGACGATGAAGAGCTTCCGGCCCTCGAAGGAGCGGCCGATGCTGCGCAGTGAAACGATGTCCGGATGCGCCGACGCGATCTGCTTCAGGTCAGCGCGAAGCTCAGCATGGGTGTTATGCGCGGTGTAGCCCGGGGGGAAGTCCGTCGTGGCGGCCGCCGTTGGGGCAGCCACGGCGATCGCGAGAGCGAGCGCAGCCAGTGGCGCCGCCCTATGCACGCGGTCAGTCCAGGGCGTGACGCATCTCGTCGTGATGCTCACGCAACCAGCAGCGCGCCCCGCGGCTGTTGGAAAAATAGCGATCAACCAGCCGCCAGAAGGCCTTCGAATGACCGGCCTCGCGCAGGTGAGCGAGCTCGTGGACCACGACGTAGTCGAGGATGTGCGGCGGTGACATCACGAGCCGCCAGTTGAAGGAAAGCGTGCCGCGCCGTGAGGCACTACCCCACCGTGTCTTCTGGTCGCGGATCGCCACCCGGCTGGGCGTGAGACCCATCTCCGTGGATCGCACGAGGACACGCTGCTCGATCGCTGCGCGGGCCTGTTCCCGGAGCCACGGCTCGAGGATAGTGGCGGTGGTGCGTTCTTCGAGCGGGGAGGTGGTCACGACGATCCGGCCGTCGATGACGTCGACGGTCGCCCGGCGCCGGCCGTCGATAGCGGCGATGGAAACCACTCGGTGGGGCTCGCCGCAAAAGACGATCTCGCGGCCCGCACCCAGCTGCTGACGGACCTCGAGAGCAGACATCCGGGCGCGGATGCGCCGCTGATGGTTATCGATCCAGCGGCGATGGCGAGATACGAGGTCGGCGGCCACCTGCTCAGGTGCACGAACAGGGAGCACGACGACGGCCTCGCCGCGATCTGTGATCGTCAGGCGCGAGCGCCGCGCGCGGTTCGACCGCCTAACTCGGAACTCTGGCAAGGACACCGAGCGCGCTGCTTCCAACGGCCCGATGCTAAACGTCCAGCGGCCCATCGTTGGACCGCTAAAGAACGGCCACGTTGCGCGAGCGGCGTAGATCGCGAAGCGCACGACTAATCCATTGACCGGCGGCTGTATCGATCGGCGTTCCCGCTTGGCTTTGCTAGAATTCGCGGCCGCACGCGGGGCGATAGCTCAGTTGGGAGAGCATCTGCATGGCATGCAGAAGGTCCGGGGTTCGAGCCCCCGTCGCTCCACCAAACAATCGAGGCTGACGTGGCATACATGACGGATCAAATCGGCCGCTCGAGCGCCGACCTCGCGCTTCTCGGGGTCGCCGGCGCTTAGAAAGCGCTGCGCGACCCAAAGCCAAACCCAATCCGTCCACCCTCAGAGATTCGAAGAGAGGGCCATGCCATGACCGCCTTACCCGACGCTCGCGACATGCGAGCACGCGAATCCCAAATCGACAGATATGACCCGTCCGAGATCGAGCCGCGCTGGCAGGCGCGCTGGGAAGAGCTCGGCATGCACAAGACCGATCTCGACGACACGAGCCGGCCGCCCTACTACCTGCTGACCATGTACGACTACCCGTCGGGCGACCTGCACGTCGGCCACTGGTTCGTTAAGACTCCGACCGACGCGATCAGCCGCTTCAAGCGCATGCAGGGCTACAACGTGTTCTTCCCCGTGGGCTTCGACGCGTTCGGGCTGCCGGCGGAGAACGCCGCCATCAAAAGCGGCGCCCAGCCGGGCGACTGGACGCTCAGGAACATCGAGACGATGCGGCGGCAGCTGCGGTCAATGGGAGCGACCTGGGACTGGAGCGCAGAGGTCATCACCTGCGAGCCGGACTACTACCGCTGGAACCAATGGTTCTTCCTGAAGTTCCTGGAGCAGGGTCTCGCGTACAGGGAAATGGCGCCCGTCGACTGGTGCCCAAAGGACCAGGTGGTGCTGGCCCGCGAGCAGGTGCTGGGCGCGAATCGGGTCTGCTGGCGCTGCGGCACGCAGGTGATCAAGCGCGACCTCGAGCAGTGGTTCTTCCGCACCACGAACTACGCCGACGAGATGCTGACCTATCCAGAGCTGGACTACCCGGACCCGATCCGGGTAATGCAGACGAACTGGATTGGCCGATCAGAGGGCGCCGAGATCGCTTTTGAGGTCGCCCCGGATGACCACCAGCCGGGAGGGGACGAGATTCGCGTCTTCACCACCCGCCCGGACACGCTGCTCGGTGCCACGTTCATGGTGCTGGCGCCAGAGCATCCGCTTGTCGACAAGCTGACTCAACCCGATCGCAAGGCGGAGGTGGATGCCTACCGTTTCGAGGCGCGCCGGAAGTCTGAGATCGATCGACTGTCGACCGAGCGCGAGAAGACCGGCGTGCCATTGGGCGCCAAGGCGATCAACCCGATCAACGGCGGACAGATACCGATCTGGATCGCCGACTATGTTCTCCAGGGCTATGGAACCGGCGCGATTATGGCCGTTCCCGCCCACGACGAGCGCGACTTCGAGTTCGCCAAGCGGTTCGCATTGCCCATCGTGCAGGTCGTCGCGCCACCGGTGGCCGCTGAGGACGGGGCTGATCTGACGGACGCGTACGTCGCCCATTCAGCTGATGAGGTGCTGGTCAACTCTGGCGACTTCACCGGAATGCTGGCGGTCGAAGGCGGCCGGCGGATCACGGAGGCGCTGGAAAAGCAGGGCAAGGGAAAGTCGGCCGTCACCTATCGGCTGCGGGACTGGCTGATCAGCCGTCAGCGTGCATGGGGCACGCCCATCCCGGTCGTCTACTGCCAGGAAGATCCGACCTGCGGCATCGTCCCGGTGCCCGAATCGGACCTGCCGGTATTGCTGCCGGACCACTTCGACTTCCGGCCCCAGGGTGGCAATCCGCTCACGTGGGACGAAGGTTTCCTGAACACGACATGCCCGAAATGCGGCGGGAAGGGGCGCCGCGAGACGGACACGTTGGACACGTTCGTGGACTCATCCTGGTACTGGTGGCGCTACCTATCGGTCGACAAGAAGGACGGGCCAATCAACCGTGCGCGCGAGGAAGTCTGGTGCCCGGTCCAGCAGTACACCGGCGGCGCCGAGCATGCCGTGCTGCATCTGATGTATGCGCGTTTCTTCTGCAAGGCGCTGAACGATCTCGGCCTAGTCCACGAGCGCGAGCCCTGGCTGCACCTGTTCAATCAGGGCCAGATCCTGGGCGCCGACGGCGAGCGGATGAGCAAGTCGCGAGGCAATGTCCAGGATCCGGACGAGCTGATCGCGCGCTACGGCGCCGACACGATCCGCCTGTTCTTGATGTTCATGGGTCCATGGGACCAGGGCGGTCCATGGAGCCCAACCGGCATCGACGGCGTCCACCGCTTCCTGCGCCGCGTGTGGACCGTGGTCCTGGATCCCAAGGCGGACGGGGCGTCCGATCCACCCGAGGGCGCCGAAGCGGACGAGCTGCGCCGGCATGCCCACCGCACGCTGGCCAAGGTGACCGACGACCATGAGGACTTCCACTGGAACACGATGATCTCGGCCCTGATGGAGCTGACCAATCACATGTTCCGCGTCCGCGGCACGGCACTGGTCAACGGGCCAGAGTGGGACGAAGCCGTCCGGCTGCTGCTGCTCATGCTCGCCCCTATCGCGCCGCACATCAGCGAAGAACTCTGGAGCCGTCGCGCCGCCACTCGTGGCGAGCAGTGGACTTCTGTCCACTCCTCGCGCTGGCCGGAGTTCTCCGCTGACCTGGTCGCCATGGATCAGATCGAGCTGCCCATCCAGGTCAACGGCAAGCTGCGCGACGTGGTCACGGTTCCGGCTGGCCTGTCAGAGATCGAGATCGAGCAGATCGTGATGTCACGCGACAAGGTCAAGGCTCAGATCGAAGGCCACGAGATCGTGCGCGTCATCCACGTCCCGGGTCGCCTCGTGAACATCGTCATCCGACCCAGCCAGGCGAGCTAGTCGGTCTCGTCCAGCTCCTGGAACAGGGTTATCTGGAGACCGGCGGGGGCGTTAAGGCGTGCGTTGAGTGAATGCCAAGGCGTTTCGGGTCGGAGGCGCGATCAGCTCGGCGCCTGCTTCCAACCAGCTAATCGATCGTCGCTGCACAATCGGCGACCTCGAACGCGACGCGCATCCTGGGCGCCACCTGCCGGCCAACCTCGACTTGGTCGATATATCGCTTCTGGGCCGGATTCGCGATCTCGAGGGTTGCGCGGCCGGCCTGGAGGATCGTGACCATTGCGCCGTCAGGGCCCGCGATCGCCAGCTCCTCGGTCAACCCCAGAATGTCACGATAGAAGGTGACCGCCGCGTCGTAGTCCTCGGCCTCAACGACGAGGCGCATCTGGACGACCCTCGCGTCATGCGCGCGGTCGGACATGCGCTAGTGCAGGGCCTCCGCCGGTCCAACAGATAGACCTGAATCGGGCGTTTCAAGACCTGAATCGGGCGAATCGGCCGAATCGGGATCTTCCTTCGCCTTCTGACGCTCACGGTGGCGCGCTGCCTTGGCTCGATTGCCGCAGGTCGACATGTCGCACCACTTGCGGCGCCCGGCGGGCGAGTAGTCACGGAAGACCCAGCGGCATTCCTCATTGGCACAGATGCGCATCCGCTTCGACTCACCTTGGGTCAGCTCGCGGGCGACAGCCTCTGCGATGCGGGCCATCGCGCCGCTGATAGGGTCGCCTTCGTGGCGATGGTCGAGCGACACGCCATCAGACGCGGGGACCAGCTCGATCAGGTACTGCGCGCGCAGCGCCCTGTTCACCTCACGCAGCGCGGAGCCCTCCGGCGGCCGTTCGTCGACCGTCGCGTCGAGAAGCTCGCGCAAGGCGCCGCGAAGGCGGCGGATCCGCTGCAGAAGCGTGTCCTCGTCCTCACCCTTGTAGCGCTCGAGCAGCGGACCAACCATCTCTCGATGCAGTAGCGCGTGCTCCTGGAGCCACAGCACGGCGGTGGGGACGTCGGTCAGGTGCTCGTCGGGAGAGCCCTTGTCGTATTCGAGCGTGTTGACGAAGTCCAGCGCGTCGCCCAGCGAGGCCTGATGGCCGTGGCGGCCCTCGCCGTGAGAGTGCTCGAGCTCGTCGTGTGGACCGTGGGCACCGGCGCCTTGAGCGTGATCCGGGTGTGTTTCAGGACTCTCGAAGATTTCCATGACGTAACCCTTTATAAACGATTGACAGGTTACGCGCAAGAGGCTATTGTACGGTCATCAAGTAACCGCAAGGGTGGCGACAAGGAGTTACGGAATGGAAGCAATACTGATCCTCTTCGCTGTCGCCGTGGTTGCCCTCCTGGGTGCCGCCGCTGAGATGTTCGGCGCGGACTCACGAGACGCGACGTCAACATATTCAGACAGTCTAGGAGTTCGTTAGATGTACATCGAGATGGAGCTCCTGGCGCGCGAGCGTTACGAGACTCGACTGCGTGAGGCGGCGGAGAGCCACCGGAATCGCAGCCAGCTTGGACCAGAGTACTCCCGGGCACGAGCTGCCCGAAACCTGCCTCTGCCGCGGATGCGCCGGAAGTAACCGAATCAATCATCACTGGAATCACTTCCAGAAATTCCCTCTCGACCCGCTCGGACCCTCCTCCCGGCGGGTCGTCCCATGTCCAGGGGGTTTACGGGCCTTTCGACGGCCTTTTGATAGCCTCGGCCCGATGAACGACCACCCTTCCACCACCCGATCGATCAACCGCGACGTTCGCTTCGGCGCCCTGCTCTGGGGGCAATACACCGACTGGCAAGGCTTGCTCGAGGCCGGGAAACGGGTCGACCGCCTCGGCTTCTATAGCCTCTGGACCTGGGACCACCTCTACCCGATCGTCGGCTCGCCCGAGGGCCCGATTTTCGAGGGCTACATGACCCTCGCCGCGTGGGCGCAGGCGACCGAGCGAGTACGTGTCGGGCTGATGGTCGGCGCCAATCCATTCCGCAACCCGGCGCTGACGGCCAAGATGGCCACTGCGCTCGATCACATCAGCCATGGCCGAGCGTATCTCGGCATCGGGTCTGCGTGGAACGAGGACGAGGCACGCGACTTCGGCGTCGAGTTCGGCGAATCGCCCGGCGAGCGACTGCGCTGGCTGGGCGAAGCACTGCCCGTCATGCGGGCCCTGCTCCACGGCGAAGCCGCCACGGCCAGCGGGCCGCATTACTCGAACAGGAACGCGCGCAA
>JBPCLD010000096.1:0-15852 GCA_051003655.1 Candidatus Limnocylindrales bacterium
GAGCGCGCGACCGACGTTCTCGAGCTGGGTGCCGGCCAAGGCTGGGCTTCGTGCATCGTCAAGCGCCGCTTCCCGCACTTGCGTGTCACCACCACGGACATGAGTCCCGATGCGATCTCGGGGATCCGAACGTGGGAGCGGGTGTTCGATGTCGAAGTCGACGTAGCGCGTAGCGCGCTGTCCTACGACACGGGTCAACCCGATGCCTCGCTCGATCTGGTGTTCGCCTTCGCGTCCGCGCATCACTTCGTACTGCACAAGCGAACCTTCAGGGAGATCTTTCGCATCCTGCGCCCCGGCGGCCAGGCGCTGTATCTATTCGAACCATCGTGTCGCGACTACGTGTATCCCCTCGCAACGCGGCGAATGCGGCGAACGCGAACCGACGTGGTCGAGGACATGCTCAGGCAGGAACAGATTTCGGCTTTCGCCCGCGCCGCCGGCCTCACCTGTGCGATCGACCTGTATCCGACCATGGCGCGAAGAGGACCGCTGGGGACGATCTACAACGCCGTTCTCATCTGCGTGCCCATCCTGCGACGCGTCCTGTGGTGTACGGCGAACCTCCAGTTCACCAAGCCAGCCGGGAAAGTCGATCCAGCGACTAGCTGAGCGGTCCGACCTTCGAAGCCAGCGGCTCGGGGAGCACCACCGAGCCATCGGGCTGCTGGTAAACCTCGATCAGCGCGGCGACCGTTCGCGGGAGCGCGACGCCTGACCCGTTGAGCGTGTGCAGTATCTCGGCCTTCGCGCCGGCCTCGGGACGCCAGCGGATGTTCATCCGGCGCGCCTGGAAGTCGCGGAAATTCGAGACCGACGACACCTCGAGCCACTCCCGAACGCCAGGCGACCAGACCTCGATGTCGTAAGTCTTTGCCTGGGTGAAGCCCATGTCACCAGTCGACAGCAAGCGCACCCGATAAGCCAGCCCGAGCCGCTGTAGGACGACCTCCGCCCGCTCCGTCATCCACTCCAGCGTTGCGGCTGACTGTGAGGGCGCACAGAACGCGACCATTTCGACCTTGTCGAACTAGTGGACGCGCAGAATGCCACGCGTTTGGCGGCCCGCCGCGCCGGCCTCCCGCCGGAAGCTGGGCGAGTAGGCCACGTAACGGATCGGCAGACGGTCAGCCTCGAGTATTTCGTCGCGGTGGATGTTCGTCACCGCGACCTCTGCCGTTGGGTTGAGGTACAGGTCGTCGCGGGTGACCACGTACATCTGGTCTTCCTTGTCCGGGATCTGCCCGGTGCCACGGGCTGAGTCGGCGTTGATCACGGCAGGCGGCCAGATCTCGGTCATCCCGTGCTCGTCAACGTGGGTGTCCAGGAACCAGTTGATCAACGTACGCTGGAGCCGCGAACCTGCGCCGCGATAGAGCGGAAAACCGCTTCCGGTCACCTTGGCGCCGGCGGCAAGATCGATCATCCCGAGCTTCTCCGCGATCTCCCAATGCGGCTTGCGCTCCCAGCCGCCCGCGTCGTGGGCCAGTGGCTCACCCCATTCGCGGAGCGTCACGGTCGCTTCCGGGGTTCCGACCGGAATGTCCGGGTCGGCGGGATTGGGGATCCTGAGGAGCAGACCCTCCAGGCTGGCGTCGATCTCGCGCAGGCGATCGTCACCTTCGTCGATCCGGCTGCCGAGCTCAGTCGATCGAGCACGGAGGCCTTCCGCGTCGGCGCTCCCCTGTTTCATCGCGACCGCGACGTCGGCGCTTATCTTCTTCCGCTCGGCGCGCCACCCGTCTACCTCACCCAGAAGCCGGCGGCGCTCGACGTCCAGCTCGAGCGCGGCGTCGACCAGGGCTGCATCCTCTCCTTTGTCGCGCGCCCCCTGGCGGATCGTGTCTCCGTCGTCGCGGATTCGCTGAAGGCCGACGCTCATGCGGAAGGTTCCCGCAGCCGACGGATCACGAATGCCCGATCGAGCGACGCCAGCAGCCAGCCGGCGCGAGGACCGTTGGACCGACCAAGGAACGCCCGATAGATCGCGCTGAACGCTTCGCCCGCCCGAAGATCCAGCTGCTTCGAGGTGTCGAAGATCAACGCCTGCCACGCCTCGCCCCCAGCCGGGTCCTGCGCCTCTGCCACGTCGGCGAGAGCAGCGAGGTAATTGCGCTGGGACTCGGTCAGGTCGGCCGCCGTGTCGGGAAGGCGGTCGTAATGGATCTCGAGTCTTGCCTCCGCGGGCGCGAAGCCCTCGAGCCATGCGCGAGCGGCGGCGATGCGCTCCAGCGCGAGCTTCTGCTCCTCATCGTCGAGCGGCGCGCCCTTCTCCTCGGCGAGCCGATCCATGATGTCTGGCCCGGGCACCTGGAGAAGGAGGGCGAGGTGGGCGAATGGTGGGCGGGAGCGCTTGGCCTCGGCGTCTGGGTCGGCATCCGGATCCACGAGGCTGAGTGCATATATTCGCTCAGGATCGGGCGGCAGCTCGCCACGTCGTGGGATGCCGGCGACAGCGTCGGCTATCCGGTCGAATTCATCGAACAGACGCGGGATCGTGTCGCCGGCCGGATCGAAGTTGATCGCGTGGTTGGGCCTGTAGCGCAGGAAAAGGAAACGCAGCAGTGTCGGCGGGAGTAGCGCGGCGATCTCGTGCGCGGCGGCCCCGTCCCCTCGGCTTGTGCTCATCTTCCGGCCGCCGATGTTCAGGAACTCATACGGGATGTTGAGCGGTGGCTCGCGCTCGAAAACGCGGCGGCTGATGGCGTCAGCGCGATCTCGTGAGCCGCCGGCCGTGGCAAGGTCCTTGCCGCAACCCTCGATGGTGGCACCGGTCAGGCCCCAGCGAGCGGCCCAGTCGACGTTCCAGACGAGCTTCGCCCGACCACCGAACGGCGCCACGCGGCCGCTCAAACCACACCCTATTGCCCAATCCACGAGGTCCGGCCGGCAATCGTAGGCAACGTCCGTGCCGTTCCAATCGCGCGCCTGGGTGGTTCCGATGCGGCCGCAGTTCTCGCAGATCACGCTGACCGGCAGCCAGCCGGTGGGGTGGTTCACGGTGCTCACCGTGCGGTAGATGTCCAGGATTACCTCGGCGTTATCGAGCGCCTTCTTGATGTATGGGTCCATGGCGCCGGCGACGTATTGCTCGCTCATCCAGTAGAGCTGGGGATGGATGCCGAGCTCGGCGAACGTCTCCAGGAAGAGCATCGCGAAGTGACGCGCATAGTTCGGGTAGGCGCTGCCGGCCGGGGCGGGAACGTGCGCCAGGGGGACGCCCATGTACTGCTCGACTGCATCGGGCGTCAGGAGCGACTGCGAGTCCATCGGGTCGAGGTCCTCGACGCCGTATCGGAACTCCACCTCGTGGCCATGCTCGGCGACGGCACGCCGCACGGCATCGTGCAGTACTACGCCACGAAGGCTGCCCACGTGGACGGTGCCCGAGGGCGTCTTCGAGTCGTTGATCACCTGTGGGCCGTTGACCGCTGACGCGATCTCGTCAGCCCAATAGGTGGGATGCGGTTTGGAGCTGTCTGCCGGCTGCCCGCCCTGCATCGGCGCCGGCTCTGTCACGACCGTCGCTTGCTGGCTCAGGAGATGCTGAGGATCTTGTAGCTGGTGTCGCCGGCTGGAACGCTGACGACGATGGTGTCGCCCTTCTTCCGTCCCAACAACGCCCGCCCGACCGGCGACTCGTTCGAGATCCGCCCCTCTGCGGGCGCGGCCTCGGCCGACCCGACGATCATGAACTTCTCCTTGCCGTCCTGTGACTGGATCTGGACGGTAGAGCCGATCTGGACGTGCGTGGACGAGTGGGTCTCCTTGATGACCACGGCGTTCTTGATCAGCGCCGATAGCGCCTGGATGCGACCTTCGACAAACGCTTGCTCGTTCTTGGCGTCCTCGTACTCGGCGTTCTCGGTGATGTCGCCGTGTTCCTTGGCCTCATGGATGCGGGCAGCAACTTCTGCGCGGCGTACGTTGGTCATCTCCTCGAGCTCCTCGCGGAGCTTCTCGAGGCCGTCCTTGGACAGGTATGCGGGCTTGTTGTTCATGGGATTCAGGTCCGTATAACGGGAGGTTAGGGTCCGTCTAAATGAAAGACCCCCGGCGCAGGCCCATTCTGGGCGCGCCAGGAGTTCGGGTCGTGCGAATTGTAGGAGTGGCCCGTTCGGGGGTCAAACGGAGCGGCCGGCTGGGGCGAGCCTAGGGGCGACGCTTAGACGCCTGAAAGGCTGGACAGCTGAACCAATCGGCGGCGGATCCGCTCGACACCGCGGCGATCGACGCAGGCGATGAACACGGTGTCGTCGCCGGCGATCGACCCGGCCACCTCGGGCCATCCGGTGCGATCGAGGGCGGCTGCCACGGCGTGGGCGGAGCCGGGTACTGCCTTGACGACGATTAGCAGGCCGGCAAGTCGAATGTCCATCGGCAGGTCTCGCAGGATCATCGCCAGCCGCTCTTCGCCTGTCGTCTCAGGCTGCTCGACGCGTGGCGGAACTGCGTAGCCGCGCGCGCCCTCGCGCGTCTGCTTGATGAGCCCCATCTCGCCGACGTCGCGACTTATGGTCGCCTGGGTCGCGCGGTAGCCGCGCTCACGGAGGGCCGCGGCCAGCTCGTGCTGCGTGCGAATCGTCTGCGTCGCAATGAGATCCCTGATCTGCTGTTGGCGCAGCCGCTTGATCACTTCCATGTGACTACCGATTGTGCTCCCCCGCTCCGCGTCAGCGCAGGAGCAACAGACCCGCGAAGACGGCGGCCGCTGCCAGGCGGTAAATCACGAACACGTCAGTGCTGTGGCTTTGGAGGAAGCGAAGCAGGATCCAGATTGCGGCCAGCCCGGCGATAGCCGACGCGATCACGCCGGCGAGCAATACGGCGGGCTCAAACGCGCCGGCCTCGCCGCTAAAGATCTCGCGCATCTTCCAGATACCGGCGCCGGCGATGATCGGCGTGCCCATCAAGAAGGCGAAGCGCGCCGCTGCCGCGCGCTCCAGGCCGAGGAATAGCCCGGCCGAGATCGTGATTCCGGAGCGGCTGATGCCGGGGAAGAGAGCGAGCGCCTGGGCGAGGCCGATACCCAACGCGTCGCGGACGCGAAGGTCGGTCATGTCGCGGGTATGTCGAGCAGCGCGCTCGGCGACGAACAGGATCAACGCGCCAATGACTAGCAGCGCGCAGATCGCCAGCGGTGAGGCGCGGAAGAAGCTGTCGATGAAGTCCTCGAGCAGGACGCCGACCAGAGCCGCCGGGATGACGCTCGCGGCCAGCAGAACCGCCATCCGTCGATCCGGGTCCGTCCCAATGCGCCGATCGCGAAGGACGGCCAGGCCGGCGACGAAGTAGCGCACCAGGTCACGCCAGAAGTACACGAGCAACGCCGCGAGCGTCCCCATGTGCAGCATCACGTCGAAGGCGGGGCTGTTGAGGAACGGGTCGTTCCAGCCCAGCACCTGGGGCACCAGGATCAGGTGCGCCGAGGACGAGATCGGCAAGAACTCGGTCAGTCCCTGGATGACCCCGATGACGATGGCCTGGAGAAGGGTCTCCATCAGAGGAGGCCAACCGAGGTGTCCGTCGGCCAGTCAAATGCACGAATTCCCGTCCAAGCGGACGGTCCAAGCAGCGGAATTCCAATCATATGTTCGCTCCCGCGTTCATCTGACAGGAAAATTGGCCGAATCGGTCGCCTTCGGCGCCAGAACCGCGCTTGTCGGAACGAAATTGCGAGCATTTGACTGAAACCGCGCAGCTGGGCTCGGTCCCGGCGGCGAATACCGCCTACCGGATGAAGAGCGGGGCCAGGACCAGGGTGATCGTCGCCAGCAGCTTGACCAGGACGTGCAGCGAGGGCCCAGCCGTGTCCTTGAACGGATCGCCGACCGTGTCACCCACGACGGCAGCAGCGTGCGCCGGCGTGCCCTTGCCGATCACGTTGCCGTCGTCATCCTTCAACTGGCCCGACTCGATGTACTTCTTGGCGTTGTCCCACGCGCCGCCCCCGTTGTTGAGCACGGTCGCCAGAAGCACGCCGGAGATGGTGCCGACCATCAGCATTCCCGCGACAGCCTCGTGGCCGAGCAGAACGCCGACGACGATCGGAGTCGCCACTGCGACAGCGCCGGGCAGCACCATTTGGCGCAGGGCTGCGCGAGTGGTGATGTCGACGACGCGTGCGTAGTCGGGCCGCTGGGTGTAATCCATGATCCCCGGCATCTCGCGGAACTGGCGCCGGACCTCGACGATGATCGCCTGCGCGGTGGTTCCGACGGCGCGGATGGCGAGCGAACTGAAGAAGTAGACGAGCATCGCTCCCATGAGCGCGGCGACGAAGACGTCGACGTTGGCCAGGTTGACCGCCTCGAGCAGCGTCCCCGCTTCACGGACGCCCCGCTCGATCTGATTCGTCAGGATGAGGTTGACCTTGTCGATGTACGCGCTGAACAGCAGGAAGGCAGCCAGCGACGCAGAAGCGATTGCGTACCCCTTGGTCAGGGCCTTCGTCGTGTTGCCCACGGCATCGAGTCGATCGGTGATCTCGCGCGCGCCGGCCTCCGCCTTCGCGAACTGGGCGATGCCGCCCGCGTTGTCGGTGATCGGGCCGAAGGTATCCATGGCCAGGATGTAGGCCGTGGTCATGAGCATGCCCATGGTCGCGACGGCGGTCCCGAAGATCGCGCCCACGTTGTCACCGTTGGCGTTGATCAGGCCCGCCTGCGAACCGAGGAATGCACTGAGAATAAGCGCCACGCCGATGGTGATGGCAGTGACGAAAGTGGTCTCGAAACCGACCGCCGTGCCGGAAATGATGTTCGTGGCCGGTCCGGTCTTGGAGGCCTCGGCGATCTCCTTCACCGGCCGCCAGCCGCCGGCGGTGTAGTACTGCGTGATGTAGACGAACGCGACGCTCGTCGCGAGGCCGACGATGCCGGCCATGAACATCCACACCCACGCCGGGAGGTTCATCGCGCCGACGGCGTCGTTGCCGGTCTGCATCATCACGTAGGTGGTGACGCCAAGACCGACGACCGACAGGATGGTCGTCGCCCAGTAGCCGCGGTTGAGGATGTTCATCGGGTCCTCGTCCTCGCTGCCGCGGACGAAATACATCGCTACGATCGTCGCCAACAGGCCGAAGCCGCGCACGACGAGCGGGAAGAAGATCCACGCCTCGGGGTTCGGCCAGCCCGCCGCGCTGGCGATCGCAAAGACCGCGACGCCGAGGATCATCGCGCCGATGTTCTCGGCCGCCGTCGACTCGAACAGGTCCGCTCCACGGCCGGCGCAGTCACCAACGTTGTCGCCGACGAGGTCTGCGATCACGCCCGCGTTGCGCGGATCGTCCTCGGGAATGCCGGCCTCGACCTTGCCCACCAGGTCAGAGCCGACGTCGGCTGCCTTGGTGTAGATACCGCCGCCGAGCTGTGCAAAAAGGGCCACGAATGAGGCGCCGAAGCCGAAGCCGACGATGAGGAAGGGGGCCTCGGCCACCGTTACGTCGCCGACGAAGGACTCATATGCGACGAAGATGCCCCACACGCCGAGCAGTGACAGGGCGACGACCAGGAAGCCGGAGACCGCCCCACCGCGCATGGCCACCTGGACGGCCTCGACCAGGCTGCGCCGCGCTGCGGCGGCCGTCCGTACGTTCGAGCGCACGCGGATGTACATGCCGATGATGCCCGAGGCCATGGAGGCCACGGCGCCCACCAGGAAGGCGATCGCGGTCATGATCGCGATCGGCATCCCGGCCAGCTCCGGGACGTCAGCCACGTCCTGGGTCTCAACGAAGAAGATGACCACTCCGATCACCACTGCGCCTACAAGGGCAAGCACCCCAATCGTGGTGTACTGACGTCGGATGAAAGCAACTGCACCTTCGTGGATCGTGCTCGCCACGTCGCGCATCGCATCGGTACCGGTGTCACGGCGCAGGACGTCGCGGGCCAGGTATCCGGCGAACAGCACCGCGGCGATGCCGGCGATGGGGATGATCCATAGGATCGCGTCGGCGAGATCCACGCTTGAAGAGCCTCCTGCTGGGTCTGTTGGGCGCGGGCGCGGGTTAAGAGAGCGTCCGCGATTTGGGTCCGAAGTTGGGCTCGGAAGCAGCGCCGGCATGGGCATCCGTGACGCTGAGAGCCGCGGGAGTGTAGCAGAGCAACCCATTCTCGCGGGGGCTAACACGGCATGACGACAGACAATGAGAGGGCCGACGAAGACGCTCAGGTGAGCGACTCCAACCAGGATCCGGACTCCCCCACGACCGACAAGGAGCGCCGATACACTCCCGAGGCCGTGAGCCGTCGTCCACTCGGCTGTCTGATAGAGATTGCCGAGACTCTCATCCTGACCATCGTGATCTTCTGGGTCATCCAGACGTTCGTGGCGCAGCCGTATCGAGTAGAGCAGGAGAGCATGCGTCCGACTCTCGATCCGGACCAGTACGTGCTCGTCGACAAGCTCACGCCGCACTTCGATAGCTACTCGCGCGGGGACATCGTCGTCTTCAACCCCGTGCTTCGCGAAGGCTTGTGCTCGAACCCCGTGACTGACGATGTTGGTGCGATCACGCCGTACATCAAGCGCGTTATCGGCGAGCCCGGCGACGTGGTCGAGCTGCGCGATGGCGACGTCTACGTCAACGGAGCCCTCATCGACGAGGCCTACATCCACGGTGTCCCGACACGGCCACTCGGTAACGACGAGACGTGGGTCGTGCAGGATGGCCGCCTGTTCGTGATGGGCGATAACCGCGACAACTCGCCCGACTCACGTTCCGAGTCGATCGGCGAGATCTGCACCAACGACGTGGTCGGACGGGCCTGGCTGCGCTATTGGCCGCTGAACACGATCGGCATCATTCAAACGCCAACGTACCCAGGCGTCCCACCGGCCACCGGCGCGACCCAGTAGCCACCGCCCCGGTTCGCGTGGGGGCTCAACCTGCGGCAGTCCAGGCAAATGCCGACCACATCGGCATAACACGCTAATTCGACCCTAAGACCGTGGCCGGTGGGTCGATCGAGCGTGAATGAGCACGCTCCCGCGAAGGCGGAAGGCCAAACGGGGGTCCTTGAGGCCCAATTAACCCCGTTTTGCCAGCGTCATCGGCATCAGCGAGGTCATCGGTGCCTCGCTCAGTCGGAGGGGCCGGTCACCCAGTGGTCGAGCTCGCGCGTGTAGTCGAAGAGCTCCTCGGGCTTGAACCAGAGCGCCAGCTCGGCCGCGGCGTTCTCCGGTGAGTCCGAGCCGTGGACGAGGTTGTGCCCGGTGTCCAGCGCGAGGTCGCCGCGGATGCTCCCCGGCGCGGCCTCGTGCGGGCGTGTGGCGCCGTTGATCTCGCGACACACGGCGACCGCGTTGAGTCCCTCGACGCCCATCGCGATCAGCGGCCCGGAGATGATGAACTCGACCAGCCCGGCGAAGAACGGCTTCTCCCGGTGGACGTCGTAGTGCTTCTCGGCAAGGGCGCGATCGGCATGAACCATCTTCATCGCGACGATGCGCAGGCCACGCTGCTCGTAGCGGTCAACGATCTTGCCGACCAGCGCGCGCTGCACGCCGTCGGGCTTGATCAGAATCAGGGTTCGCTCGTTCATGGGTCTCCTAGTTGAGCTGAAGGGCGCGTTCGAGCGCCGACGTTGAGCGCGGCGGTGCAACGACGGACATGCACAGCCGATCGTCGCGGAGGAGCTCCTGCGCCACCCTCTGCATGTGCTCCGGCGTGACTTCATTCAGTTCGGCCAGTGCCTGGTCCAGGGTGAGGACGCGATCGTGCAGCGCCTCCTGGATGCCGAGCCACGCGGAGACGTGGCGGCTCTCTTCGAGTTTCAGCTCAAGCCGGCCGCTCGCATAGGCACGGGCACGCTCCATCTCCTCGACGGCGATCGGCTCGTCGCGCAGGCGTCGCAACTCGACAAGGATGGCCTCGATGGCTGCGGGCAGGTCGTCGGGGTCAACGCCGGCGTACACCTGGAGCGTGCCAACATCAGCGTAGTCGGTCGTGAATGAGTGGACGTCGTAGGCCAGGCCGGCCTCTTCGCGAACCTTCTGGAACAGTCTGCTGCTGGAGCCCTCACCGAGCACCGTGTTCATCAACTCGAGCGCCCACTGGTCGGGATGGTCACGACGCAGAGCCGGCACGCCGATACAGACGTGGGCTTGGGCGATGTCCCGACCTTCCACGCTGATGCGCTCGCAGGGCGCAGGCGGGGCCGAGCTGAATGATGGCATCACGCCGTTGCCGGTCCCAAAGTTGCGGGTCACGAGGTCGAGCACCGTGTCGTGGTCGATATCACCGGCGACAGAGATGACCGAGTTGCCAGGCTGGTAGGTGGACGACCAGAAGTCGCGAATTTCGGACTCGGGAAGGGCCATCACCGACTCCTCGTCGCCAGCAATCTCCCAGCCAAGTGGCGTGTCGCCGAAGAAGGCGCGGTCGAAGAGGTTGAAAACGAACTGGCCTGAGTCGTCGCGGTAGGAGCGGATCTCCTCGACGATGATGTCGCGCTCGCGCGAGATGTCAGCGTCGCGCAGGAGCGGGCGAACCACCAGCTCGGACAGGACACCGAAGGCGCGCTCGGCTTCACGGAGCGGTAGCCGGGCCCAATAGATCGTCGTCTCACGGTCGGTGGCGGCGTTGGAGCTGCCGCCGCGTCCCTCGATCGCTTCAGAAACCGCGCTGGTAGTCGGGTATTCGCGCGTCCCCTTGAAAGTCACATGCTCCATGAAATGAGCAACACCCGCGGTCTCACGCGTCTCGAGCCGCGAACCAGCGAGCACGTAAACCGCAACCGACAGTGAGCGCGAGCCGGGCATACGCGCGGAAATGACACGCGGCCCATCGGGCAGCTTCGTACGCTCGAACATCGGCAAGGACTGCGCGACTAACCGCGCGATGCGCGGAGGGTCGCGGAGGCCGCGCAGCAGGGGCAAAAGGCCGACTGCGCAGATGGTCCAAACATGGCCGCGAATGCTACACGGCGACCTCGGCACGGCTCCGGGCAGCCCATGCAGCGGCCGGAATCACAAACCGGGCCCGGTTGGGTCAGGCCCGGCTTGTGAGGTTCTTTTGCGGCCGGCCCTCCCGGTACGGCCGCGGATGAGTTACTCGATCAGGCCGCTGGCGGCGGCGCGACCATCGCAGTGATCCAGCTGGTCAGGAAGTAGATCAAGAAGGCGATTGCGACAAGCCACATCAGCCAGTGGACCTCAGACCACTTGCCGCGCACGACCTTGATGAACACCCAACTTATGAAACCGGCCCCAATGCCGACAGTGATGTTGAAGGTCAACGGCATGAGGATCATCGTGAGAAGGGCCGGCAGGCCATCCTCCAAGTCGCTTACGTCGATGTCCTTGACGAGCGTGAACATCAGATAGCCCACGAGCACCAGCGCCGGCGCCGTGACAAACAGGGGGATGAGCTGGGTCAACGGGGCGAGCAGAATCGCGACCAGGAACAATGCGCCGGTAACGACCGATGCGAATCCGGTTCGCCCGCCTTCCGCCACACCAGCCGCACTCTCGATATACGTGGTGTTCGACGAAACTCCGGCCGCGCCGCCTGCAATTGCCGCGATGCTATCGACAGCCAGCACGCGTTGCACTCCGGGTACGGATCCATCCTCTCGAGCCAGGCCCGCCTGAGCGGCCACGCCCGTGACAGTTCCCATGGTGTCGAAGAAGTCGGCGAGCATGATGGCGAAGATCGTCAGGATGGCGACGATCACGCCCAGCCGGCTGAAGACCTGCAGGGGATCCTGCAGACCCAGGCCAAGCGTCGAGAAATTCGGCGCAAGGGTCAGGTTTGCGGGCACAGACGACGCGCCCGCCACAAGCGCAATAACGGCCGTGGCCAGGATGCTTATGATCAACGCGCCGCGAATCTTCATCGCGTACAGGGCGAATGTGATCAACAGGCCGATGAGGAACACGAACTGCGGCGGCGAGTTCGGAAACTTGAATTCCACCGGCGGGACACCAATCGGCGGGCACGGCAGTGCGAAGCATGTCGGCGAGTTAATGAGCCCGCCGTCGAAAAACCCGATGAACAAGATGAATAGGCCGATGCCTACCCCGATCGCTCTCTTGAGCGAGATCGGCACGGCATTCATCACTGCCTCGCGGAAGCCGACGAGGACGAGCACCAGGATAACGATGCCCTCCAGGAGCACGACGCCCATCGCTCCCGCGGCATCGAGTCCCTGCCCTGTCAACTGGAACGCAACGATCGCGTTCAGGCCGAGCCCGGCCGCGATCGCGAACGGGTACCTCCCGACCACGCCCATGGCGATGGTCATGATCCCTGCGATGAGGGCCGTGCCCGCCGCCACCGCGACTCGGTCAAGACCGAGCGGCGCGGCGATGATGTTCGGGTTTACGAAGATGATGTAGGCCATGACCATGAACGTGGTCACGCCGGCTCTGATCTCCGTCCCGAAGCTGGTGCCTCGTTCGGCAAACCTGAAATAGGAAGCGATCGCTTCCATCCCTCTCCTACCTCCCTCTGAACGCCCGCTCTGGTGGCGGGCTATTCCTCCCTCAGTTCACGAACGCGCCGATTGGGCAAATCGGGCGCTCAGCTCCCCTCGCTGCCCTCCCCGGCAGACTCGGACGCTTCCCCACCGTCTAGAACACTCAGCTCCATCTGGACGTAGTCCGCGGTGACAGGAAAGGCAAAGCGTTGCTGCTCCGGCTCGTCGGCGCCAGTTCGCCCGACCGGGGCGAACTCCACGACGATCCGTTCGTCACCCTGGACGAGGGTGTAGACGATGAGCTGGTCGGGACGGGTCTCGAACTCGAGATGCTCGAAGGAATCGATGTTCAGGCAGATCGACAGCGGGGTGAAGAAGGTCGACACCTCTGGTCGGTCGACGACGATGCGCTCCACCCAGCCGGTGCCGTGCGAGATGACCGACCCGCCGCGGGAATAGCGGTACGAGATGGTCTGCTTGAGCAGCGGGCGCAGCAGGTTGTAGATATCCGTGGGGGTCGAGACAAGGCCGCTGTTTACGAAGAACTTCGCCGGCAGCTCGAGCGACACGCTCCTCCTCACACGCTCCGTCTGCACCGGCCCGCACCCGGCGCTAGGACGCGGCGAATGGTACCGCAGCGGGCCGGCGTTCGAACAGCCGATTCGCAATTTCGCGGTTCTTGCATGGGGTGCACGAGTGTGACCCGATTCCCGATTGACGCCCGGCTTCGCCGCCATAAACGCGCCTTGGATTTGCGCGCAGTGCAATGAGCCGACGCAAATCACTGCTTCCAGCGGGCCAAAATGAGGGCCCTCATAGAAAACCGGTCGCGCTCGTGCACGTGGTGAGAATCCGGTGCCACGCAGGCCTTCGAGCAACGGTGCCGCGTATGATCGAGCGATGCTCGTTGCGATCGACGTGGGCAATAGCAACGTCACCTTGGGGATAGTCCGGGACGGCGAGGTTTCTTCCTCGCGCCATGCTCCGACGCGTCCAAGTGCGACTGCCGACGAGCTCGAGTCAACCCTCGACGAGCTCATGCGCCAGGACGGCGGAACGCTCGACGAGACTGACGAAATGCTTCTGGCCAGCGTCGTGCCGTCGGTCACCGGCGTACTTACACAGGTTGCCGAGCGGCGCGGCATCGCCCTGCTGATTGCCGACTTCACGAACATTCCGATTCCGATCCGCGTCGATCAGCCCGCGACGGTCGGCGATGACCGGCTCCTCAACGCGCTAGCCGCCGCCCGCCTGTACGGCAAACCAGCGATCGTGGTCGACCTCGGCACAGCGACAACGTTCGACGTCGTCGCCGCCGACGGCGCCTTCATCGGCGGCGCAATTGCGCCGGGCCTGGGGATCGGGCTAGATGCGCTGGCCGCACGAACCGCCCAGCTGCCGCGCGTCGCCCTCGTCATGCCCCCGCGGGCCATTCGCCGAGACACCGTCTCTGCCATGCAGAGCGGCGCGCTCATCGGTTATCTGGGCCTGGTGCGTGAGCTCGTTCGGGCCATCTCCGCTGAGCTTTCCTTGGACGGCGGAGGCCGTCCCAAAGTGATCCTCACCGGGGGCTACTCAAACGTCGAATGGGCAAAGGCAATCCCAGGTGTCGATGTGATCGATCCCCTCTTAACACTTCGCGGGCTGGCGATCCTGCACTCCGAGGTCAGGCACCAGGAGTCGGTCCGGCAGACATGAGTGCCTTGACGTGAGCGCACTGGCGGGCCGACTCGTCCTCCTCGGGGTCACAGGCTCCATTGCCGCATACAAATCGGCCGAGCTGGCGCGCGCCCTGATCGCCGCCAGGGCCGACGTTCAGCCGCTGATGACACACAGTGCCCAAGCTTTCCTCGGCCCGTTGACCCTCCAGACGCTGACGCGGCGGCGCCCGATGACCGACCCGCTCGAACTGCTACCCGACCAGCGCATCGCGCACATCGTGGCCGCCGATTCGGCCGATGCGATCCTCGTCGCGCCGGCCACGGCCCGCTGGCTGGCCGCCATGGCCAACGGCCTCGCGGACGACGTCATTACGGCGACTTGCCTCGCGTCCGCCGCGCCCGTCGTCATCGCGCCGGCCATGGACGGTGAGATGTACGCCCATCCGGCGACGCGCGGCAACGTCGAGAAGCTACGGTCGTACGGATACACGATCGTTGAGCCGGAAATTGGACCGCTCGCTTCGGGGCAGGTCGGGCGCGGCAGGCTGGCGGAGCCGGCGGAGATCATGGCCGCTGTTAATCGGGCGGTTGAAGGAAAGCCGATCAGGCAGCCCGATCCAGAGCAAAGGCCGCCGGTCGCAATCGCAGAACCAACCGCCGATCTTGACGGCTGGCACGTCGTCGTCACCGCCGGCGGAACGGCCGAGCCGATCGACCCGGTGCGCTACATCGGCAATCGCTCCAGCGGCAAGATGGGCGTGGCAATCGCCGAGGCCGCCTTGGCGCGCGGGGCGCGCGTGACTCTGATCCACGGGCTTCCGTCCGTGCCCCTCCCCGACGCCGCCGAGCTGGTGTCCGCGCCAACAGCGGCGGACATGGAACGCGCCGTCCTGGACAAGATTACCGGCGCCGACGTGCTCGTCATGGCCGCCGCCGTGGCGGATTTCCGCCCGCGCAACCCAGGCACTTCGAAGCTGGCAAGGGCCGACGGGCTGACGCTGGAGCTGGAACCGACCAACGACATCCTGGCGGAGGCCGTCCGCACGGCCCGGCCGCTGGCCCGCCGGCCGGTGATCGTCGGCTTCGCAGCCGAGACCGGTTCACTGGAACGCGCACGCGAGAAGGCGGAGCGGAAAGGCGTCGACCTGCTCGTGGCCAATGACGTCGCCGAGGAGGGTTCAGGGTTCGGCACGGACACCAATCGGGTCACGATCGTCGTGCCTGGTGAGCCAGATGAACCGTGGCCGATGATGTCGAAAGTGGCTGTTGCTAGACGCCTGCTGGACCGGATCGTCGCGCTCCGCGCTGCGAAATCGGTTGACGACGCGTCCGAAAGTGCATCATTGACGGCGAGATGAGCGCAGAGAGCCGATCCCAGCCCGCCCAGAAGCCAGCCAAGCCCGAACGCCGGATTGGCGTCGCCGACGTCGCGCGGATGCACGCCGACGGCCAACGGATCGCGATGCTGACTGCCTACGACTACCCCACGGCCCGGATCGTGGACGAGGCAGGCATACCGATGATCCTGGTCGGCGACTCCGTCGGGATGGTCATGCTCGGCTACGAAGAGACCGTCCGGGTGACGATGGACGAGATGCTCCACCACGTGAAGGCGGTGGTGCGCGGCACTCGGCGCACGCTCGTCGTCGCCGATATGCCCTTCCTGAGCTACGGCGTGACGGAACAGGCCTCGCTCGAGCATGCCGGCCGCTTCATGAGTGAGGGCGGGGCACACGCGGTAAAGGTCGAGGGCGGCGTGCGGT
>JBPCLD010000097.1:0-27954 GCA_051003655.1 Candidatus Limnocylindrales bacterium
CGCTGGACGACTTCACTGTTGGGCACGTTGATAAAGGTGCGTGTTTGGCGGCCGCGGGGGAGCCTGTGTGAGGCGGCAGAGCCGCGAACGACGACGTGTGCGCCGATTGGGTCGTAGTCACATTCCACCGCCACGACATCACCCTTGACCAGCGGCTCATCGGTGTGCTCGACCTGGGCAATGGTCGAGATCTCCACTTCGGCTCCGATGCGCAGGCCCGTTCGATCGAGGATGTCCCGCTCGGGGTCGAGCAGGGTGATCGTGAACATCGGCGGCAGCTGGGTGTGCTCGTCGACGACGACCTGCTCGACGTGCGTCTCGAGCTCCGCATCAAGCTGCACACCGTCCACCTCGATGAGGCCACGTACGCCGTACTCGAAATCGTCCATCAGCGCCCTACGAGATCCGGGCCGCGTCGCGCGCCAACGGCAAGAGCAACTGGGTGCCCGGCGCGACGCGCGTGGGATCGTCGATGTCGTTGAACTGGGCCAGCGCGCGCCAGTACCTTGCCTGGCCGTACTCGGACCAGGCCACTGAATGAAGCGACTCGCCTTCGATCAGGACATGGACACGCAACCCGGCACGGCTGCCAGAAGTTGGGTTCTGGCGGCGCGACGGGACGGGCACCTCTTCGAGCGAGATGTTGCAGGTGGCCCGTATCGGCGTGCCGTCCATCCGGAACATCGTGTAATTGGCGCTCACGCTGCTGAGGTAACCACGGAAGCCGGTCAGCACCTGGCTCGAGCCCCAGCGAAATCCCAGCAGAGGCGGCTGCGACACGCCCTTTGTCTTGACCGGGCATGGCTTGGTCCAGGTGAAGAGCGTCTCGACGTCCTCGGAGACATCCCCGAACAGATCCGAGAAGGCGTCGAAGAAGATGTCCATGGTCACGGAGCGTGGGTTCGTCGATCGGTAAGTCGGCGGCGGGGTGGATTCCGCCTCGCTGGCGGTTGGATGCGTCCAGTCGGATGACTTCGTGAGCGTGAACTGCTCCGGGTTGTACTGGAACTTGAGCGACATCGGCACGCCCTTGCCCTTGACCACCTCGAGCGTCGCCTTTTCCAGCGCGAGGGACGGAATGTTCGGACCCAGCCTGCCCATCAGAAGGGACCCGCGAAGCCATTGTGGGAGAGCTCGAGGGTCTCGGTCGCCTGCTGGTTGCCATCGATGTCGAGCGTTGGACCCGACCAGCGGACGGGGTACACGCCGATCAAGTACCAGTCGGCGACGCTCGAACCGGTCGCGTCCATGACCGAGATCTGGCCCGTCCCGGGCAACGGAAATATCTGAACGCTCTGTACCCACAGCGAGACGCGCGAGGTGTGCTCGTCGATGGGTCTCGTGAGCTTGATGTTCTCGAACTTGGCGCGGCCGGGCAGGCGGTGGATGAAGCCGTTCTCGCCCCCTTCCTTGTGCTCGTAGATGTCGTACTCGATCGACAGCCCATCGCACTTCTGCCAGTTGCCGAAGTCCTGGCCGTCGATGCTGACCTTGAAACGCAGGCCGAGCGCGGTCTCGGTCATGGCAGGTCAACCATCAGGCCGGCGCGCTCGCGATCGACCAGGAGCTCGCGCCGCAGCCGGCGGCTGATGCGGCCGTAAAGCTGCCCCGCCAATTCCTCCAGCTCTGTCTCCGACTTCTTGCCGCTGCTGTCCGTGGCCGTGCCGCTCGAGCGCGGCTTCTCGGCGCCTTTGTCCTCTCGGGCGCGCTGGACACCGGGAAAATTGACCGTCGTCGTCTCGACGACGGAGGATGAGGCGCGGGCGCCATCTGCCGGCTTTCGCTGGGCTGCGGCCATGTCGTCTGGCCTGGATTCTTCGGTCTGCGTTGGCCGCGCCGGCGGCTGGGCGAGAGGCAGCTCGGGATGGTGCTCGGCAGCTGCTGCAGTCCGCTCGAGCTCCTGTCCATGGGACGTGTGCTCCTGCGGCAGTCGGCTTCCGTAGGCCCTCTGCTGGGCGACATGCGTCATCTCATGGGCGATGAGCGAGCGCGCTGCGACAGAGCCCATCGGTCCGGCGCTCGACGGCAGATAGATCTCCCCCTGGTGGGTGAATGCCTTGGCGTCGAGTGACTCGGCGAGCTCGGAGGCGAGGGTCCCGCGATGGACCTTTACCGGGCCACCGCCGACGGAGGCGGACCTGCCTTCCGCCTCGGCGCTATCGCGCGATGGGCGGGCTCGTGTCGCCGTCATCTGCGCGCGCTGGACGCGGGTACGCAGCGGACTGGCTGAAAGCAACGGCGCGCTGGGCAGCCTGGCGGCGGCACCAGTGCCGGCGGCGCCCACGAACCGCGTGGCGGTACGACGCGCTGCGGAGGTTGGCTCTGGCGTGGGCGTGGGCGTCGCCGTCGCGGCTGACGCGGGCGCGGAGTCCGCCGGCTTGCGCTGCACTTCCGCGCGGGCCGGCAGGGGGAGCGGGGAGGCTCGGTCTGGTCCGGAGAGCGGTGCCGCGGTGACGGGCGCGGCGGTGATCGGAGCTCCGAGGCCCAACTTGCGCGACTGGCCAAGTGTCAACCGCGACGGTGCGCTGATTGGAGCCGTGGGCTCGCCACCTCCGCGGCCACGGCCACGGTCCGCGTCCGCCGGTTTGCGCGAGATGGGACCGGCCAGTGGCGGCTTGGCAGGAGTGCGCTGGGCCACGGACGCTGATGGAGCCACGGCCGCCAAGTGCGCGGCGATCGGAGTAGGCCCGGCCAGGGTCGACGCTGACGCCTGAGCTGCCAACCCCCTCGGTGTCGGCTGGCCGACAACACCCACCGCCCTGGTCGGCCCGAGGGCACCTTGATCGCGTTCGGACAGCCGCGCCAGCTTCAGCGGGGCGCGTTGAACCGCGGCGGCCGGGGGAATGGGGCGAGCACGCACCTGGGGCACCGCGCGCTCTTCGGCAAGCGCAGCAGGCAGGGGCGCGGGCATGGGCAGCGGGACAAGCTCGGCCTACGATGCCGGCTCGGGCGCCTGGGCCGACATCTCCGCGCCGGCTCGCACGTTTGGCCTCCGCTGCAGCAGGGGCCGCGCATCAGGCTCAGCCGCGCGTTGGACGGGCTTGGCCATGCCCACGACGATGCCGCTGGGAGCGTCGAGACCTCGGCCATGCCCCAACGGTGCCAGCACTGGCGGGGGCGGATGGCCGGCGCCCAGATCTGCGGCGAATGGCGCCGTCGGCGCGATCAGCGGCGGCGGCCCCACGGTTTCGGCCATCGGCGGTACCTGGCGCCACTCGGCCCGCCGCTCTGATTGCGCGCCGAATGGCAAGGGCGCAGGCGCGGACGCAGGTGCAGCCACCGCGCCACTCGACGCGGGTGCGCGCTGAAAGAGTCGGAACGGCCAGGACAGCCGCATGCGGAGCTACTCCTCCTCGCTGAGGCGGCGATTGATGCTGGCGATCTCGTCGACGAAACGCTGCCGGTCGGCGTGCTCGAGATCCAGGATCTCGTCGAGCGACCAGTGGAAGTGGTAAGCCACGTACGCAACCTCCTCATACAGCCGCTCGGCTGCGTACGTCATGACCCCCCCAGGCGCTCTCCTGCCATCTCCACCGTGAACTCGTGGTTGCACGCCGGACAGCTGACGGCCGCCTGGGTGGTGCCTTCCTGGTTGATCCGCTTGTAGAGGTCTTGCAGGAAGGCGAGGTCTGAGGCGAACATGTTCTCGACGATCCCCGGGTGAACCTCGCCGAGGCGGCCCAGGCGGGTGATCACGCGCGAGAGAAGGAGCACCGTGAGGTACGCCTCGTTCTCGCGGACGCGGGGATCGCGCTGCGGAACGATCTCGTCCTTGGCTGTTGCCAGGCGCATGACGCCGTCCCGATGGACGATGCCGGTTGTGTCGACGTAGCCGCGCGGCAGCAAGAACGGGAACTCGGTCCGCAGCTCGTTATCGGCTGCGGCCGCCGGCCCACCGCCGGACATGTTGGCCGGATTGATCATGGCTTAACCCCGCTCGCACTAAACGCGCTCGATGGACTCGGTGACGATCGAGACCTCTTCCATCAGCATCTCGTTCGCGCCGGCCTTGAGCGTGCCGGTACTGATCTTGGATACCCAGGCGTTGGTGAAGTTGTAGCGGCCGACCTCCGAGCCGTCGAAGCTCTTCAAGATGATCGAGCCGTTGCGCCGGGCGTCGCCAAGCTTGCCCTGCATCACCGCCTGGTGCCAGTCCCACAGCGCCGTGGACGAGTTCTTGGCTCGCTTGAGCGTGAGGGTGGCCGGCTTGACGGCGCCGGGGGCCTTGTGGATGACGAGCTTGCCGTCGAGGGTGTTCTCCTTGAGCTCGATTACGTCGACCTCGGAGGCGAGTCCGCTCAGTTCCGAGAACTGGGCGATCTCGGTCCGGTCGACCTCGATTGCGAAGGTGTACGACGCGAGTGCGTCAGAGGGGAGGTCGGGTAGGCCCTTGGCCATCTGTCGGCTCCTTTTCGCTTTGTGCTAGCTGGTGAATCGGTGCCGCTTACTCGCTCAGCGCCGCGCCACCCGACATCTGCGCGATGCGGAAGACGACGAACTCGGCCGGCTTGACCGGCGCAATGCCGATCTCGACGACCAGCTGGCCGGCGTCAACCACCTCGGGCGGATTGGTCTCAGCGTCGCACTTGACGTAGAACGCCTCGCCCGGCGTTGCCCCGAAGAGGGCGCCGTCGCGCCAGACGCGAACGAGGAACGCGTTGAGCGTTCGCTTGACGCGCTGCCACAGGTTCAGGTCGTTCGGCTCGAAGACGACCCATTGAGTGCCCTCGAGGATCGACTCCTCGACGTAGTTGAAGAGCCGCCGGACGTTGAGGTAGCGCCATGCCGGGTCGCTCGACAGCGTCCTGGCGCCCCACACCCGGATGCCCCGGCCGGGGAACGCGCGGATGCAGTTGATGCCCGCTGGATTGAGCTGGTCGTGCTCGCCCTTGGTGATCTGCAGCTCCAGCGACAGGGCGCCGCGGATCGTCTCGTTGGCCGGCGCCTTGTGGACGCCTCTGGTGTCGTCGTTGCGTGCCCAGATGCCCGCCATGTGCCCGGACGGCGGCACGAACATGCCCGTGCCCGAGAGCGGGTCCTGGACCTTGATCCAGGGCCAGTAGAGCGTTGCGTACTTGGAGTCGTAGCCGACCTTGTCGACACGCCACTCTCGCACCTGCTGGGCATTCAACCCTGGCGGCGCGTCGAGGATGGCGACCCGATCGCCCATCAGCTCACAGTGGGCAATCATCGCCTGCTGTACCGCCTGGACGCCTTCGAGGTCGATCGTGCCCTTCTGGTAGACGCCCATCAGGTCGGGCACCGCGAGCATGGTCACGGTATCGACTGCCTCCAAGCCGCCGAAACCGGTGCGGTCGGCTGAGTCGCCGACGTAGTCGTCGGGCGTCAGCCGAACCGGCTTCGCGCCGTCGGCGCCGGCGAGAGTGGTCTTGCCTCGAGCCGGGATGCGCTCGAGGGCGCCCGCGCTTCCGATCTCCTCGATCTGGATGAGCTTGGACTGCTCCTTGACCATCGTCACGACGTTGTTCTTGCCGCGCTTGGTACTGACGTTGTCATAGGTCTCTGTGTCGCGGCCGGGAGCGGTGACGGTGAGCTTGAACGTGTCCTCGGCGGCGTCGGCGGCCTCGGTGATCTCGACGTTGATCTGGTTTCCGGCCGGGCCGGACTCCAACGCGCTGATCCGATAGCCAGCAAGCTTGACGTCCTTCTGGCTCGCGATCTCGGCGCGTGCTGACGACATCGGCGCGTCGCCTCCGATGCGTACGACGTAACAGGCGCCGCCGCCATTGAGGAAGTAGCCATAAACGGCGTGCCCGAGATACGCGCCTTCGGTGAAGTCGCCGAACGTGTTCACGAACTGTGACCAGTTGGTGACCAGCGTCGGTGCGTTCGTTGGTCCCGTGGCGGCCAGGCCGACGAACGCGGCAACGGCCGTGCCTACGCCTTCGATCGGGCGCGATCCGGCCTCGACCTCCTCGACATAGACGCCGGGCGAGAGATAGTTCGGCATGCGATGCCCTCCGAATTTGTGCAGAGCGGACTCGCCGAGGCTCCCATCGCCCGTGGCACGCGGATAGGTGCGGCCGGACCGCGATTCGGGAAGGCACGGCTGCCCGTTCGGGCAGCGCCGGTCGCCCCAATGGCTGCCCGGTGTTCGGTTGCCGCATCCCTCGCGCGCGCGGAACCTGCCTATCCGATGATCCACGACGTCGACGAATCGCTGCGCGCGCTTGTCCGCCGCGACGCCCTGAACGGTTCAGGGGTCGAGGTCGCCTTCGACGCGCCAACCAAGGAATGGGTGGCAAGGCGCAACTCGCCGGTTGTCGACCTCTACCTGTACGACATCCGCGAGGACACGACCCGCCGCCAGACCTCGTGGGAGGACGTCAAGGATGAGACGGGGCGCGTCATCGAACGTCGCCTGCCGCCACGCAGATTTCGCTTGTCGTACCTGGTCACCGCCTGGACGCAGCGACCTGAGGACGAGCACCGGCTGCTTTCTGCGTTGCTCTCGTGCTTCGTGCGCCACGAGTTCATGCCGGCTGAAGTGCTCGCCGGCTCACTCGAAGGCGAGACCGTGCCGGTCCTGCTGACCGTCGCCCTGCCGCCGACGGAGGACCGCTCGATCGCAGATGTCTGGTCGGCCATGGGCGGCGAGCTCAAGCCGTCTCTGGACCTGGTCGTGACCGCGCCGATGAACATCGCGCGCAGCATCGAAGCCGGTCCGCCGGTGCTCGAACTGCCGCGTCTCACCGTACTCGGGGCGGACGGCGTCGCCGAAACGACCGGCGATGGGCAGGCCGACCCGCCTGCGGCTGCCAGGACCACAGCGCCGAAGACGTCACCCGGCAAGAAGCGCTCGGCGAGTGATTCGAAGGTTGTTCGACTGCCCGCCATCGCACCGGCTCCCGACGCACCCGAAGGCGTTCCCGACGAGGTGCTGGCCGCCGGCTCGCCCGACCAGCCAGGCCGGAGGATCAGGGTCCGCCAGTTCAATCGGCGATGACCGAGCCGTTCGAATCGAGAGGAGGCCACGACAGGGCGCTGGAGCATCTGCTATTGCGGCTCGACCTGCTTTCAGCCCGTGTCCATGTCGCCGTCGCGCGTCGGCGGGAGCGAGATCCCGACCCGGAAGATCGTTTCCGCGGCCTGTACATCGGAGAGGCGGCGATCGACGATCTGCTCAGCACGCCCCGATCGTCGCTCTGGGACCCGTCCGCGGACGATATTTCGCGGCAGATCGAGCAGCGCGCTGACGAATGGGAGGTCGAAGGCGAGCGCCTCCGTCTGCGCCGGTTGGCGGGCGCGTTCGCCCTCGATCTGGTCGACATCGACATCATGCTCGTGGCGCTCGCCCCAGATCTCGATCCGCGCTTCGAACGCTTCTACGGGTACCTCCACGACGACGTGACGCGCAGGCGCGCGAGCGTGGGTCTCGCTCTCGAGCTGTCTGGGATAGAACCATCAAGCGCCGACGGTCGCTCTCGCCTTGCGCCATCCAGTGACCTTGTCGCGGGCGGGCTGCTGACCATCGAGGATCCGGACCGACCGCTGCTCACGCGTGCCATTCGAGTCCCCGATCGCGTATCGGCGCACCTCGTCGGCGATGACTCCTTCGAGCCCGGCACCGCGGCCCAGTTGCTCGACGTTCCCTCTCGCGAGGGCACGGTGTGGGCGCCGCTCGACAACGCTCTCGCCAAGGGCATGTCGCCCGTTTATCTGCGCGAGCCGGGCGGAACGTCGGCCGCATCGGTAGCCGCAGCATCGGTCGTGCGTGCCGGTCGGGTGCCACTGCTCGTCGACTTTGCCCGGCTGGTCGGCGCGCCAGACCCATTTGGCTCGGCCAACGCCGTGATTCGCGAGGCGAGAATGCGCGATTGGATCTTGGTTGGCGTGCCGGTCGACTCGCTGTTGGACCGAGCGCCGGGTGTAATCGACCTTTTCGCCGAGGCACTGTGCCCTGTTGTACTCGCTGGGGCGCGCGCGTGGGACCCGGCCTGGTCACGCGCCGTACCGCTGTTGCTGGAGGTGCCCCAGCCCACGGTCGCCGAGCGGGCGGATCAGTGGGCAGCAGCGCTCAACGGCCATTCGGCGGACCCTGCGCTGCTCCGGGCCACGATGGCCTTCCGGCTCACCCCGATCCAGGTGGCCCGCGCTGCCAAGGCCGGCCGGATGTCGGCGAGCGCCTACGATCGCGAGGTCGAGGCGTTGGACGTCCAGGTTGGCGCACGCTCACAGAACGCGGCGGGCCTCGATCGCCTCGCACATCGTGTCCAGCCACGGGCGAGCTGGAGCGATCTCGTCCTGCCCCATGGCGTCGTTCAGCAGCTGCAGGAGCTCGCGGCACGGGCGCGCCACCGTGAACGCGTCTACGACCAATGGGGCATCGGTGGCCGAGCGTCGCGCGGACGTGGCATCACGACGCTCTTTGCCGGTGACTCAGGTACGGGCAAGACGCTGGCCAGCGAGGTCATCGCGGGCGAACTTGGGCTTGATCTCTACGTCATCGACCTCTCGACCGTGGTCGACAAGTACATCGGCGAGACCGAGAAGAACCTGGATCGCATCTTCGCCGAGGCAGACTGGGTCAACGGCGTATTGCTGTTCGACGAGGCAGACGCGATCTTCGGCAAGCGATCAGAGGTCAAGGACGCGCGCGACCGCTACGCGAACGTGGAGATCGCCTACTTGCTGCAGCGGATGGAACGATTCGACGGCCTTGCTGTTCTTACTACGAACTTACGGGCGAATCTGGACGATGCGTTCACCCGACGGATCGACGTGATCGTGGACTTCCCGATGCCGGAGGACGACGACCGCCGCGCTCTGTGGGGGATGCATCTACCGCCGGAGCTTCCGAAGGCGGACGACATCGACCTCGAATTCATGGCCCGCCAGTTCCGATTCAGCGGCGGCAACATCCGCAACGTCTGCCTGACCGCTGCGTTCTTCGCGGCCGAAGGCGACCGACCGGTGACGATGGGCGACTTGATCCGTGGGACTGACCGCGAGTACCGCAAGCTCGGCCGCCTCACGGTCGAAGACGAGTTCGGCCAATACATGGCCCTGATGGCCGCAGAGCGCCAACCAGCGTGAGCGCTCCGCAAGCAGCGTCCGCCGAAAAGGCCGACGCCAGGGCGAACGCTCAACCGATCGTCGAAGCGTCAGAGGCAGCGCCCGCGGAACTCGCGACGTTTGGGGGTGAGCGCGCGCTCAACGACCCCGAGCTTAGCCACATGGATTCGCGCGGGTTTCTGTCGCTTCAGCGGGCCGCGGGAAATCGCGCGGTGGCCGCGCTCCTGGGTGGCTTGGCGGGCATTCAACGCCGGCCAAAGAGCGGACTGGCTGCGCTGATGGGTGAATCGGACATCTATGCCGAGCCCCTTAGTGACAAGCCCGTTGAGTCGATGGGCTACAACGACGTGAAGAACGAGATCAGCGACATCAGACGGTGGCTCGACAAGCAGACCACGTCGACGCACGAGGAGAACAGGCGCAGCATCCGGCTGCGCAAGCTGGATGCCCGCCTTCAGGAGCTTCAGACTCCGACCGCCCCAAAGAAGGGCAAGGACGGGCCGCGCGGCAAGGTCACGGTTCCCAAGCCCCTGTCACTCAGTGAGACGCTCGACATCTCGAACATGGGCAAGGCGGACATGGCCGCGGAGCTGGACACGATCGTCGCTTACCTCAGGACATCTCCGGGTAAGTCCGTGCAGCGCAAGCTGGCCCCGGTCAGGGCCGCGCTCGAGGACGCCCTGGGGATGGAACGGGTCGCGAAGAACGAAGAGATTAGGAAGCGCGATATTGCGATCGCGCTGCGGCCGCTCGGTGGCAACGCGAAGGACCAGTTCGAACAGGTCGTCAAGACGATCCACGCCATAAAGCCATCCCCTGACAACCCCGAGGTCGCCCTGCTCGAGCCTCCGGGCGGCGGAATGGTCATCCCCGTATCGCACGAGGAAGCCAAGGCGCTCAAGGACGAGGCGGGAAAATTGATCCGGAAGTACGCCCGCCAGTCGGCCGACTTGGCGGTCTCGGCGTACGACGGATACCGCGAGCGCGTCGTTCACAACAACAAGCAATGGATCGTGCATGGACTAGTGAAATGGTCGACCGGCGTCGACGACCTGGACGAGCTCGAGATGTTCGGCGACAAAGAGACGGCCCGCGGTCTCAGTGCCCTGGTCACGCAGCTCGTGAAAGAGGGCAATCACCCGATGGGGCTGTGGAAAGCCTTCGCTCTCGAGAACTTCGCGACGAGCTACGCCCAGAAGGTTGGGAGCTGGGAAGCCGAACTCGTCGGTGGAGCGGGCCGATGGGTGCTCGGGCTGACCATCCTGAAGGAGGGGCTGACGCTTCTGGCCACGGCCGGCGCGGGTGCACTCATCACTGCAAAAGCGGCCCAGGGCGTAAGCACTGTGCGCGCCGCCCTCACGGTCGGTGGAGCAACGACGGCTGCCGGCGGTGGCGGCGCCTTCGTAGGTTCGCTGGCCGAGCAGGCGGCAGGCGGCGAGGGCATCTCCGTCAAGAAGACTCTCAAGGCCACCGCTCATGGGGCTGGTACCGGTCTCTCGGTCGGCGGGGCATCGGGCGCCGGCGCGGTTGCGAAGCAGGCGTTCGGCGTTGGCAAGGCCGCCAGCACGAGCGGAAACGTGGTCCGCGCCGTTGGGGCTGAGGTTGTGTCGAGTACCACCGTGAATGTTGCGGCTGCCGGGCTGCAGGGCGAATCGCTCAAGGACGCAGCGGTCAGCAGTATCGCCAGCGCACCGATCAGCGCAGCGGGTGGTGTGGCGGTCAAGAACATCGCCCAAGGGAACAAGGTGGTCGAAACGGCTGGCGGCGCCATAGTCGGTTCTGGCTCGAATGTCGTTGGCGCGCTGGCCGCTGGCAAGAAGCCTGCCGAGGTCAAGCAGGCGGCCCTGGTCGGGGCTGCGGGCGGTGCGATTGTGCCGCACGTCGAGGCGTCGGCTATCAAGTATCACGAGGGGCAAGCCGCGGGCGCTGGCGGCGCGGGCGGAACGTCAACAGACCAACCAGGTGGAGGTTCATCGGGCCAGGTTGCCGGAGGTGGTTCATCGGCGGTCAGGCCTCCTGACGCGCCCGACCTGATGTCGAAGTTCGACCTTTCTGATGTCGGCGGGGTACCCGCCGTCGAACCGCCGCGCCAAGCCCCGGTAATGCCCGTGCGACCGCCGCCAAAGAGGGTGGTCCCAGCGACCGCGGTACGCGAAGACGTGGGAACCGCGGCGACCTTGCCCGAGGACGTCGGAGCAGTTCGAACCCAGCCCGAAGATGTCGGCGGAGCTCCGACTCAGCCGGAGAACGTGGGCGTGGTTGGAACGCTACCGGCGGCCGGGGCAGGTCGAAACGTGGGCTCAGCCGGGACACTCCCCGCCCCAGATACGGCACTCGCAGCAACGCCCGCGGCCCCGCAGCCCATCGTTCCAGTTGACGCCGGCACTGCGGCTGGTGGGACCGGCGCCATTGGTCCCCAGACCCCCCCTGCGCGGCCGAATGCGCGACCACTGCTTCCCGCATCGGCAGTCCCGGCAGACATGCCCGCTGCGGCAAAGCCGGCCATCGAGCTGCATCCCCAGAATCAGTACTTCGACAAGGGGCACGACATCGCTGCGCAGCCCAACCCGCCCACCTCAACCCCGACCGCTGATTTCCCGGCCGATCAGCCCGGCCGGTACGTGCCGACTGGCGAGAAGCCTCTGGCGGGACTCTCGGCAGAGTCCAGCTTCGTCGTGAAAGACACGGCAGACAGTGACAAGCTGCACCTGTTCAAACCCCTGGCCGGGGAGACCGCCGTCGACCGGGCGGAGGCACGTGGCATCCGCGCCGGCGAGCAGGGCCCGCGCGAGGTCGCTGCCCATGAGGCCGCAATAGCGGTAGGTGTTTCGGCCCCCAGGGCCCGGCTCGTGACCATTAACGGTCAGAAGGGTGTGCTGGTCGAATGGCAGCAGAAGAACACGCTAGCCGACCTCGCTCTCACCGACCGCGCCGCCTTCGACCGACTCATCAAGTCGGAGAAGTTCAAAGATGCGATGGGCAGTCTCGATGCGCTCGACTACCTCATCAACAATCTCGATCGTGCGCTGAACTTCGGAAACTACCTGTACGAATTCCTTCCCAATGGAACGCTCAAGCTGACTGCAATCGATCACGGCCTCACGTTCACCAGCACCAAGGAGCGAGCCTCCGTAGTCGGCTGGACGCGCGAACTCCCCGAGTCGTATTCAGCGGACCTCAAGAAGAACCTGACTGAACTGGGCGCCAACAGGGACGCTTTCATTGCCCAGATCCGGCCGTTCATCGGGGAGGAGGCGGTGCCCGGTGTCCTTCAGCGGCTCGACACCATGCTGTCGGACATGAGGGCGAAGGAGCGCAAGCCGTGAAAACCGTTGAAATCCGCCGCCGTCGCCCTGAAGACGGGGAGATCGAGCGTCTCGCCCGTGTCACGGCCGAACCGGGGCAGCCCGCCGAATTTGACTACCTGATCCCGGAGTTTCGAGAAGGCATCGAGGTGCTCATCGCCGACCCGATAGTTGACGCGAGGGGTCGTGTCATCGCCGCCACCGACGGCGAGGCATACGTCGCCGCCCTGCCCGAGGTGTACCGCGGCTCCCGCTTTTGGGCCGAGGAGGTCCGTGAGGACGAGCTTGAATGACTGCGCCACAGGCGCCGGCTGCCGAGAAGGCTACCCATAAGCCAGAGATTGCCCCCATTGCGGAAGCGCCGGAAAGAAACCGAGTTGACGAGCTCGCCTCCCTAAGCGGTCTGCTCCCGATCGCCGGCAGCGATCTCACATTCCTCGATCCAGGCCAGGTCATCACGCTCCAGAAGACTGCCGGCAACCATGCCGTCAACAGTCTTCTCCAGCGCTCCCCGACAGACGCGCCTCCGAAGCCCCCGCCCAAGCTCAAAGGAAGGCGGCGCGGCCGACCTGTCCCGCAAATGCCGATGGATCCTCCGAGCACCCTCTTCGACACCATCGACGATATGCCTTGGCTGGTTGACAGCATCAGCCACGTGGTCGAAGAAGACACCGAGCGATCGCGAAGGAAGGGCTTCCAACCGGACATCGTGGACGGCTCGGTTTCCGCAGCCGTGATCTTTGCGCGCGACGCGGTCTTCTTCTTCAACTCGAGCGCGACGCTCTACGCGGTCGAATCGAACCTTGACGGAGAGGTCAGCCCCGATCGACCCCAGGAACTTCCAAAGCCGAAGTTCACCTTACCCAACGAGAACATGATTCTTGTTTCCGAGCCAAGCACCGGGCGAAGTTGGCGCGTGTTCGCGATGCTGCGCAAAGAACTAGGCGACGACGACGAAGCCCCGGAAGTCATCGGCCTGCACCTTGTCCGCACGGAGTCAAAGCCGCATCTGCCGCCGGGTTTCAGGTCGGGCGAGCTGGTGGTCAGCGTCTACGTTCCGGCCAGGCTCGCCGCGCGTTCCCCCGTTCCGCACCCAGGCTGGAAGGCGAAGCAAGGGCCGGCGAAGGAGCAGCCAAAGGAGACCCCGGCCTGGGCGAAGAGCAAGTACGCGCGAGTCCAAAAACTCCTCGCCGCACCCGATGGTGACGACGAGGCCGAAAAGGCACCGCCGCAAGGCACTGGGCTGGGCATGGAGGGAACGGGGCCCGGCGGCGGCGGAACAGGCACCCAAGGGGTTCCGGGTGCTCGGGCCGGCGTCGCACCCGTACCCGACCAGAAGGTGAAGAAACCGGCAACCAAGGGCCGAATAGTCACCAAGAAGCGCCGAGCCAAGCCGGACAAGGTCGCCCTCTTCCAGGGCGACCAGGGGCCGTTGCTCAACGTCTGGGAGGGCAAGAGTCACCAGACGATCCCGCTCAAGCCGGGTGAACCGGACAGGGAGCTCAAACAACGGATAGAGGAAGCGGCCGGCAAGCAGGTGTCAACTGGACAGACGCTTGCCGAGGCAGTAACCGAAACCGGGTTCACCGGCGGGCAGGGCCAAGGCAGGCCAACCCTGGAGCAGATCCTCGAGGCGACCGAGTTCACTGCCAACGCGGCCGAGTACCCGTCCAAGATGGAGATGCAGGGTGGCTCAGGGGCTGAGGTTTCGCCGAGCGGCTGGGCCACAACCATCACCGGCGGCAAGCACAAGTTCGACATGATCCTCGACTACGACGCGCGCAACTTCGGCCTTGCAAACCAGGTCTTCGCGCGGCTCGGATTCATCGATTACTACTGGCAGGTAATCGACATCTCAGGGATGGACCCGGGAGCCGGCGCACTGAGGGCGAGGGGAGAGACGGAGTCTCGGGAAGACTTCGATCTCGAGATGCGAAAGCGCGCCCGGGTCGCCGCCTTGAATCAAGATCGCGCCCGCGAGGTGGGCGAGTTCGAAGGCCTTAAGGAAGACGTTTCGGACATGGCCAGCAACAAATGGGAGGACGCGAAGGAAGACCTCTGGGCATCGAAGGCGCAGGGCGTCGGCCTCGTCGCGCTGGATGCGGCCTGGAACATCGGGAAGGCGCTGCTCTCTGCGTTTATCTCCAAGATGACCGAGCCCGAGAACAGGCAGGAGATCGCTTTTGCGAAGCCAGGGGAGTACCTGATCCGGTGCCTGGCGAATCCGCAGCCGAACAAAGACGCCCCTTTGGATAAGCAGACGCGGCGGGCAACGAGCATCGCCGTCTTCCCGGTCCGTGTGGTCGACGTCAACAAACGCGCGCTCGAAGTCACACGTCAGGACGCGACTCAGCTGAAACAAGCGCAGTACCTATTCACGCAGATGCAAGCGAAGCTCGACGCTGATCCAAAAAACGAAAGCCTCCGGGCCGCGGTGCGTATCGCGAAGCGCGAAGCCGGGCTCTCCGAGGCGAAATACAAGTACACAGCGTCGGAAAAGGCCGAATCGGAGCTTGCCGACTTTGACAAACAGATCGCCGTGCTCGAAAAGTTGGCTGATGCAAAGAAGGGGCTTCAGCCAATCGACCTCCCCGGCGAAGAAAGGACGATCGGTCTGCAGCTGAAGGACGACGTTCTGAAGCGGTGGGGGCGCAGCGGCGGCATCGCCGCGTGGTACGAGTACCAATACCAGATAGAGGACGTCAAGAAAGCCCGCAAGCAAAAAGCCGAGCAGAAAGCGATCGCGGACAAGAAAGCGAGTCAGATCGCGGTCGGATCGGAGATGCGACCGCGACCACGCGTCACCTTCGTCTCGGAAGAGAACGGGGCGCTGGTGAAGATGGACATGGTCCTCGGACGCACACCGGGCTCGAGCCAGGACAAGCCGAGATGGATCCTGGCCGATGTCACGACTGAAAAGACGTCGCGCTCCTACAACGGCAAGTCGGATAAGTCCGGCACCGAGGGCGACGCGGAGGCAATCAAGAACGCGTTCCGGGAGTTCTGCGACAAGGCTGAATACGGGCGCGGCACTATCGCGATCGACCTACCGGGCAACGCGACGCTCATTCCTTCGGGCACGACGATGCTAATGAAGCCGGGCGAGGCGGCACGTTGGAAGGCGCGTCTCGACTCACTCGTGGAAATCGCGGGCCTGGTCGCGCCCTACGTCAAGGGTGGGCAGCTGATCGGGCGTGTCATCGCGGCCTACGGCGCACTCGGGGCAGCCGAAAAGCTCTACGACCGAGCGGTCAATGACCGGCTCAAGGCGAACTTCGAAACGCTGACGGACGTCGTCGCCGTGCTCGCGCCCATGGCTCAGGGCGCAACCAAGCTCGTGGACAAACTTGGGCGAAGCACCAAGGGCGCGTACGTCCTGCAGACCTTCGCGAAAACGGCGGATGTCGCGAACGAATTCATGATGCCCGCCACATTCGTCAACGACCTCGACAAGATCGTCAAGGACAAGAGCATGGGCGGGCCCGAGAGGGAAGCCGCGATCGTGATGCTCTTCGGCCGCGGCCTTCGCGACGGCACAGTCCAATACGTCAAGGTGACCCGATCTCACCGCGCGGGCGGAGACCAGCTGGCTCCGGGCTCCCCGGACCCGTCCCCAACTGGACCACCTGCGACCGCGGTGGGCGTCGCGACCCCCGCCGGGGGGGCTCCAACCACGAAGCCCATCCCGGCTCCCGACATGGGAGCCACTGGCACGGCCGCACGACCCCCCGTCGGGGAGGGCGCACCATCCGCCCCGACGCCCATCCGCGCACCCACAGCGCGTCGCGCCGATGTTGACAAGCAGTTCGACGTATCCGACGTCACGCCCGTGGAGCCGGCTCGGCGACGGGACCGTGGCGAGTCGAGCGAGATGCCACCCGATCCAACTCGGCCGGCCATCCGCCTGCCCGAAGCTGAAGGTGGCCCGTCACCCAAGCGGGCAGGCGACGGGCCAGAGGCGGCGCCTGGGACAGAAAAGGCACGCAAGACAAACATCGAGATCATCCAGCAGGAGACCAGGGCTGACGCGCGGGCGAAGGCGCGTGCGGCCGAGTTTGCGCCACTTTTCTTCAAGTGGAAGGATCTCCATACCGTCCAGCGTCAGAAGCAACTCGAGCAGCTGATCAACGCTCACCTGGCGAGCGAAGGCGTGCCGCGCATCATCGTCGACCCGATCGACGTGCGCGCCGGTAACGCGTCATTCCGGTTCCAGGAATGGCGCATCCATATCAGCGAACACTCGCTCAACAACAAGAACATGACGCCTGACAAGTTCGCCGAGCTCGTAGACAACGCAACACACGAAGCGCGTCACGCGGTGCATCACTATCGCGGCCTGCGCATCGCAATCCGTGAAGGCCGACACAACTCCGATGCGAAGATTCACCAGCCCATAGTTGCTGCGGCAAGAAAAGCGAATAGGCAGGGCGATCCTCGAAAGGAAATGTCGGAAGAGGCTTACGGTGAAGCGAAGGAGATATACGAAGTAACGCATCTGGCTGATCAACGGCAGGCCAAGATCGGCGGAGACGCACTCAACCGCGAGGCCGTTCTCAACCGTAAGGACGTCACGCGGGACTCAGCGGCGCTAGCCGCCAAGAAGCTCAACGAACTCGAAGCACAGGGCAAGAAGGGCACGCGCGAATACGCCGACGCTTTGGCCGACCACCGGATCGCGCTGCGTGAGGCGCAGAATGCGCACGACGGGTACGTGGGCCTTCCCCAGGAAACCGACGCCGGGCGGTACGGGAGCTCCGTGCGCAAAGCTACCGCTGAGCGTCTGGCTTTGATGATGCGCGTCAACGGGGCGAAGCTGGCGCGCGAGCAGGCGGCTCAGGCGGCCCGTGACGCACGTCGCATCGGAGACCGCGCCGACATGGACGCCGCAGCACAGGCATATCTGGCCGCTCACAAGCGCGCGCTCGTGGCTCAGGCAGAGCTCGATGGGCTCGTGAGCAAAGAGCCAAGGGAAGTCGGCGGACGCGTCATGACTCAAGAGATCCCTGCGGACCCGAATCTCGGCCGCAGAACCGGTGCGTCCGAGGAGCCGGGGGCCGGTGCAGGAGAACGACTACGGCCTGGCGAAGTCCGCCTCCCGCCCCGCGAACATGGCCGTGGCGACGAGTCATCGCCGCCGCCGGGGGCCGAGCCCGACGCTCCTGACGCAGCAAGGACCGCCGATACGACCGCCACCAGGCCCTCTGCTGGAGCGGGCATGCCCGCGGCGAAGGCCCCTAAGGCCGCGCCAATGCTGCCGGGCTCGGAGGTACCGGCGGACCTTGGCAAGGCCGCACGACCGACAATCGAGCCCAAACCGGCCGACATGAGCTTGGACAGGGGTCGCGACCTGGCCGCTCAACCTCACCCTCGCGCCTCGATCCCAGACGCGGAATACGCTCCGGACCAGCCCGGCCGATACGTCCGCACGGGTGATAAGCCGGTATCAGGGGTCTCGCAAGAATCGAACTTCGTCGTAAAGGACAGCAACGACGGCACGCTTCACCTCTTCAAGCCCACGGCGGGCGAGAAGCCGGTTGACCGAGCGGAAGACCGAGGGATCCGGGCGGGAGAGCAGGCGCCCCGCGAGGTCGGCGCCCACATGGCTGCGGAAGCGCTCGGCGTTCCATCGGTTAAAGCGAGGCTTGTCACCATCGACGGAATTCCAGGCGTCCTGGTCGAGTGGCGCGCACAGAACACCCTGATGGACCTGCGGCTTACCGACCCACCGGCGTTCATGCGCCTCATTACCTCCGAGAAGTTTAAGCAGGCCATGCGCGGCCTGGACGCGCTCGACTACCTCATCAACAACCTCGATCGATCGCACAACTGGGGCAATTACCTGTATGAATTCCTCCCCGACGGCACGTTGAAACTCACCGCCATCGACCATGGGCTCACATTCACAAGCACGAAGGATCGTGCCGACATCGTCGGTTGGACGCGCGAACTTCCGGACGCCTACTCGTCGGAGCTCGCCGGAAAGCTGCGCGACCTGAGCGCCAATCGGGCCGAGTTCATCGACAAGCTCAAGCCGTTTGTCGGCGATGAGGCGATACCGGGCGTTCTTCAGCGCCTGGACGCGATGGTCAAAGACATGGAGTCCAAGGAGCAAGCGTCGAAATGACCGTGGTGGAAATCCGTCGCCGGCGTCCGGACGACGGTCAAGTCGAGCGACTGGCGCGCGTCTACGCCCGTGGACCGGGATGCCCAGCCGAGTACGAGGTGCTGGCTCCGGATTTTCGAGAGGGTCTCGACATGGTCATCGCGGACGGCGTCACCGGCATCAGCGGCCGTCAGCTTTACCTCGCCGACGGAGATGAGTTTGTCGCTGCTCTGCCCGAGTTCTATCGGGGCTCGCGCTTCTGGGCCGAAGAAGTTTCGGATGTCGACGTGGAGCAGCCGGGTTAGATCAACCCCTGCTTGATCGCGTAGGCGACGGCGTGGGTGCGGTTGCGCAGCTCGAGCCGGCTGGTGATGTCGTGGATGATGTTTTTAACGGTCCGCTCCGAGTAGTAGAGCTTGCCGCTCACCTCGGACGTGTCCAGACCCTCCGCGAGTAGCTTCAAAACGTTCAGCTCCCGCTCGCTCAGGCCGGAGAAGGTCAGGCCGCGCGGCGCCAGCACCTGGCGCTGCAGCTGGCCGACCTGGTGAAGCAGCCGGGCCAGCATGTCGGGCGGTAGCGTCCCTTCACCGGATGCCACCGACCGGATCGTCGCCACGATGTTGCCGACGGTCGCCTGCGAGCGTCGCAGAACGCCACTGACGCCCGCCTCAACTGCCGCCAGGAGGGAGCGGTCATCGATTCGCGTCACGAGGAGCCCGACACCGTCCGCTCCTCCTCGCCGAAGGCCACGGATGGCGCGGAGCGCCTCTCCGTCGACCTCGTCGGCCACCACCAGCGCAACGCCGGGTTCGCTCAGATCCTCTTCATCGACAACGCGAACCCCGGCCGTCCCCCGAAGCTGCGCGACGGTTCCTGCGCGTGACAGCGGATCAGCGGCCCACACGCAGACATCGATCCTCGCCGCTGTCGGCTCCCCAAGCGCGTACATGACCCCTCCAGATCCTGGTGACGGCCCCCTGCGCGAACGATTGCCCACGAAGGCTGCGTCACGACACTTGCCAATGACTAAACACTGACTTAACGGGCCCGCCCAGTTGCCCGAAAGCCCGCCCAGGCGGCCCCGAAAGCGGACTGTTCGTGCGTCCGATACGCGGCTATGCTGGCCGCCGATGGGCGCCCTGGCAGTTCTCGAAACGCGTCTGCTGCCGGTGGAACCGGGCAGTCAGGCATCGGCCCAGGTCCGCGTGCGCAACACCGGCACTGTCGTGGACCAGTTCACGTTCCAGATCCTCGTTGATGCGCAGGGCTGGGCTGCCGTTCAACCGCCCACGCTGTCGCTCTTCCCCGGCGCCGAGGAAACGGTCACGGTCACCTTCAGCCCGCCGCGGTCGCCGCAGGTACCCGCCGGCCAGATGCCCTTCGGCGTCCACGTCATGTCCAAGGAGGACGCCGCCGGGTCCGTCGTCGAGGAAGGCGTCCTGGACATCGCGCCGTTTAGCGACGTATTCGCCGAGCTTGCCCCACGGACGTCGCGTGGACGCGGCAGCGCCAGTCACGACCTGGCCATCGACAACCGTGGCAATGCTCCGCTGAATGCCTCGCTGAGCGCGGCTGACCCGGACCGGCTGCTCACCTTCGAGGTCATCCCGCCCGGGATCGTCGCCGATGCGGGTACTGCGTCGTTTGCCAAGGTCAGCGTCAAGCCGCGCCAGCGGTTCTGGCGGGGATCGGCCCGAACGCGGCCGTTCCAGGTCCTCGTCGAGCAGCCGGGCAGCGGCTCCATCACCGTTGACGGGACCATGGTCCAGGAGGCGATTCTGCCGTCCTGGTTCATGCGTGCGCTGCTCCTGCTGCTGGGCCTTCTGGTGGCGGCCGCCATCCTTTGGGTTTTCCTGATTCGGCCGGCCATCCAGGCGACGGCGGAGGAGCGGGCTGAAGAGGTCCTGGCAGCGGTTGGCATCACGCCTGGCCCAGATCCGATACCCAACCCGAACCCCAACCCGAACCCAAACCCGACGCCGACGCCGGTGCCAGGCAGCTCGCAAAGCCCAGCCCCACCTGTGGTCGCCGGTCTGGGCGAGCTGATCGATGGCCGCATCGACGCCGGCGGCGCGCCCCTCGTCGGAGACGCGGGCAAGACGCTGTTCATCACCGACCTGGTCTTCAGTAACCCGATCGACGCAGCGGTGGGCGACCTGAGCCTGGACCGGGCCGGACAGCGCCTGCTCGGTTTGCGGCTCGAGAACTTCCGCGACCTTGACTTCCACTTCGTCACCCCGATCGCCGTGCTTGCGGGCCAGCAGGTCTCGCTGAACTGCGGCGGATGCACCGCGTCGGTGTACTACTCCGGCTACCAGAGGTAGGAACTCCCACGGCCGGGGCACCTCGATGGGCGGCTGCGGGCCTGGCCGCGCTGCTGGCGGCCGGTCTGCTTGTCGCGCTCGATCCCTCCCCGGCACGCGGGGCAGACCTTCCCGCCGCTCCACTGATCGAGATAGACCCGGGCTGTACGGATGGCGTGTTCGAGGGCTCGTTCGACATGCCGTTCACGGTCAGGCTGCGGAACTTCACGCCTAATGCGGCCGTAACGGTCTTCTTCGGGTTTGGCGATCAGCCTGAGGTGGAGAACGTCGTCGTCGGCCCATACGGATCCGTGGACGCACAGCTGACTTTCACCCTCGGAACAACGAGGCCGGTACCTCTCCGAGCATTAGAGACGAACAATCCCGCGATCAATGCCTCAACGACCCTCCGGGCCCCGTGCGAACCAGCACTCCAGCTGACGCCCAAATGCGATGCGCCGGCGGATCCGCTTGCCCCTCGTGCACTCAGCATCGGAGTCCTGGGGACTGACTGGCGGTACCTGACGGAAGTTCGGCTGATGCAGCGCGTAGACGGGACCGAGAGGCAGATCAGCGCTACGGCATCGGGAGTGCCTACGGCCGAGCAGCCCACCTTCAACGTGGTCCTCAATGCCGCGAATCCCGGCAGCGACGACGTCACCCAGCCATTGATGGCCCTTCCGTCCGGCGACTACTTCGTCCGGGCCACCCGCCGCGCGACCGAGGCGATTCCAGAAGTCGTCGTCGACATCGACTTCGCCGTCCCATGTCCGCAGGTCTCGCTGAATCCCAACTGCGGTGAACCAGGTGGACCGCTGGACATCTATGACCTCGCCGTTTCCGGGTCGGGCTGGCGACCTTTCCTCCAGGCCCAGGTCATCTTCGATGCCGGAGGCGGCCCACAGGTGTTCCTGCTCGACGTCGGCGGCACGGGCCAGCTGTTGGTGGGTGACGTCGAGGAGGCTCGGATCAAACCGTGGCGAAGACCCGAGTCGCCCGGCAGGTACACCGTGACCGTTCGGCAGGGCCGTGCGCCGGACAGCGTCATGCGTGAAGCCAGCACCGAATTCATCGTACCGTGCCCACCACAGGCAGACGTGGTCATCACTCCGGTGTGTGGCCCGCCGCAGCTACTTGGAGACGACCCGCGCACGACGACGTTGCGCGTGGTCGGCTCGAACCTTCCCGCCGGATTGCTGACCATCACCGTTCAGCCCGCGGCAGGGGGAACCCCCCATATCCAGCAATACGGAGTCGCCGGCAACCTTGACGAGTCTTTCGAGCTACCGCGGCGTCCACTGGGCAGCTACCAGGTCGACGCGACTGTGATTGACGCCGCTGGAGCCATCCTGTTCGTCAAGCCTCCTGGCACGTTCACCGTGCCCTGCGAGCAGCCCAACGTCAGGCTGCGATTTCGATGTGATCCGCCAGAGACGAATCTGCCCGACCTTGCCGATGTAGTGCTCGAAGCGAGGGGCTTCTACCCAGACGCGCCGCTCGAGCTGGCCGTGGGTGGCACCACCGAGACGGTGCGGACCGATGCCAATGGGACGTTCAGCAGGCGAACGCCCGCGTCCTCGCTGCCGAACGGGCCGATCGAGTCGCGGGCCATGCAGAGGGACATCAACGGCGCGGTGGCGGTGGTAGCCACGAGGACCCTGATCCTGCCGTGCGGCACGCGCGTGCCGACGCTGGTCATCTCGCCGCTGGCAGGGTCACCCGGCCAGGTGGTCCTCGTCAGCGGCTTCAACATTCGGCCCAACGTCGGTTTGAGCCTGCGCTGGAGCCGTGGCATTGGCAGCGGACGGACCATCGATGTCACGACCGACGAGGACGGGATCTTCGAGCGCCAGGTCCTTCTATTCCATAACGACTTCACCGGCGTGCGTGTGCTGACAGTCGAATCGTCGGACGACCCGCTGGCGGTCGGGATCTCGGTGACCTTCGTCGTCGCGCCGGGCAGAGGCACGCCGCCGGGCTTTTCCGAGTCGGCGCCAGGATTTCCGCCGCTGATATTCCGCCGTTGAGCCGGCGCTGATCATCGTCCGTCGCTAGGGCTGTGGCCCTCGCTCGAAATCGATCCTCACGCTGCCGTTGCACGTACCGTTCGTGCCGCAGCCGACAATCTCGAAGCTGACGATCGTCCCGCCGGGGATGTATTCGTATCCGTTCGGGTACGTGCAGTCCGGGCTGTATTCGGTCGAGGAGGCGAAGTTGTTCTCGATGCTTGCCTCGCACGCCCCGCCCGACCCCGGCCAGCCGATCTTCGCCATTCCGTAATTGCCAGGTGGCCCGATGAACTCCTGGTTCTCGAGATAGAGCTTGAGCGTGCCGGTTGCGCCCGGGATGCTCAGATTCGTGAATGTGACGTTGTGGACGCACCAGGCGAATGACTCAGGAATCGTGCGCGTCGGGGATTCTGTCGTTAACGTCACTGATCGGTCTGCCTGCGTAGAAGCGAGGCAGTTGACTGGCGTCGGTTGCACCGTCGGTGACGGCATCGGCGATGGCCGGCATCCCCGCGGCGCGCCATTGATGTTGCATGTGGGCCGCGGCGTTCGCGTCGGCTCTACCGTTGCCGGCGGTGGGATGGTGGGGCCGACGACGGTGGCGGGGACAGTCGGCAGCAGGCCACTCGCCGAGGGCGATCCGAAGCCTGGTGAGAGGCTTGGGAAGCCAGACGCCGATGCCTGTGCAGATGGGCTGACGGCAGCCACGAGCGTCGGGCTGGCCGTTGGGCCGTTGAATGCTCCGAGCAGTAGCGCCGTCCCAAGGCCGGCCAGCACCAAGAGGGCGATGAACGCGGCGCCGATCGCGAGCATCTTCCCGCCCCCACCGTCACCGGCAGGCTCTGGCTGCGGGGCATGTACCGGTGGGCCCGTGCCCGCCGCGCCGCCGGCGAACGCCCCACCGGCTGCGGCGCCCGTGGTCAGCTTTGTCCCGCACTGCATGCAGAACGCTCGCCCAGCGGGATTTCGACGGCCGCAGTTCCAGCAGATGATGTCCGACGCGCGTCCGAACGAAGGCGAGACCGGCTGGGTCCCGCCCCCGCCCGACGGCGGGATCGGCGGGATCGGAGGCACCACCGGTTGGACTGTCGTCGGGCTGTCTGCGGATGGCTTGTAGCCGGTCGGATAGCCGGTGCCAGATTGCCCGGTCGGCCCCTGTTGGCCGGCCGGCTGCCCTTGCCCATCGGCTGCCGGCTCATTGGCAAATCCGAGGTAGGTCCCGCAATTGCCGCAGAACTCGTCGCCAGGCTGATTGGTGAAGCCGCAGTTTGGGCAGATCATCATCCCCTCCTGTCATCTACGAAGATCGACGAACAGCTCGATCGGACCGCTGCCCGACCAGGACGCTGGAGAAATCTCGTAGCAGCCTTCGCCCGCGACGCCCATCACGACGCGGACACGTCTCGGCCCAGCCCGAACCACTTGAACTTCCTTGAGCGCGCGAAGGCCCGGCTGGCCGCCGAAGCTCCCATCCGAGCCGACCTGTTCGTTGAACGCCAGCAGCAGCGCGATGTCGCCAGACTGCGGAGGGTCGACCCCGAAGCGCGATGAAACCTCCGTGAGCGGCAAGAGCGCGGCGTCGACAGCGGCAATCTCAGCAGATTCGCTGCTCGGCGCGAGGAGCAGGGCAAGGTAATCGTTCGAGTTACGTCGACCCCAGCGGACTTCCGTCACCAACCATCGACCGGGTGCCGCCGCCTGTATGGGCTGGTCCTGACAGCGCAGGCCCGTGACCGGCGGAGGAGTGCCTTCAGTCGGCGCCGGCGTCGAGCCATCCGGACTGGCACTCGGCTCCGTCGTTTCCAGGGGCGTGGTCGGTGCTGCCGATCCCGCGATTGAGCTGGCAAGCGGCGTCGCGATCGGCAATGAGCTGCTAACCGCGACTGGCGATGCCCCGGGCGATCTGTTCGGCGTGCCGGGATTCAGGAATCCACCGAACACGACGGCTGCGCCCAGCAGTGCCAGCCCCACCATGACGGCGCCGGCAATGACGTATTTCGTGTTGACGCCTGAGCCCCCGGCGGTCGTGCCGGTACCTGTGGCACTAGCCCAGGGGCGTCCGCGGACGATGCCCGTCCTCGTGAGCGGCGCGCGGCAGTTCAGGCAGAACGCGCGGGTCGCCTCGTTGGCGGTGCCACATCTGTCGCAGCGAACGAGTTGCGGGGCAGGTGTGTAGCCGGTCTGCGGCACAGCACCCAGACCGGTTGTGACCGTCGTATCGGGCACTGGCACAGGGTCAGGGACGGTAACAGGGACGGGACCGGGCCCAGGCGCAGGTGTGGCTAGCAAGACGGTAGTGGGCGTGTCCGTGGGTTCAGTGGCCCACTCGAGGAACTTCCCGCAGGAGCCGCAGAACTCGTCGCCAAGCTGATTCTGAAAACCGCAGTTGCCGCAGATCATCGGCCCCTCTTCCGGCGCACGGCCCCACCTGCAACCCGGTCGGCGCAGCGGGCCAGCAAAGAGGCGGAGTATACGTAGGTCCACCGCGGCTTCCGACTGCTAGGACGGTGCAACCCTCCGCGCCTTACGGCCGGCATTGACTTTTCCAGGTTGGGCGTACCGTGGCTGTATGGATACAAGATCTGCCCAGATCGCCCGTGGCTGGTCGGTCGTGGGTTCCGACGGGGGCAAGATCGGCGAAGTTGAGGAGACGCATGAGGACCACATCGTGGTCAGCAGGGGAATGCTTCTCAAGCACCACCTCTACGTCCCAATCGACCACGTTACGCAAGCGGCCGATGGCAAGGTGACGGTCAGGGTTGCCGCCAACAAGGTCGAGGAGGAGGGCTGGCGTTACCCGCCGAATGCGGGCTTCGCTCACGAAAAGCCGGCCTATCCCACCGTTCCCGAGACGACGACCATTCAGGCGGCCGGATATTCAGCCGGCCGCCTATCAGCTCCCGAACCACAGGGCGCCGTGCTGGATGACGGACTGATCGATCCGGACGAGGTCCCGAACGAGGATGTCGGCCCTGACGACGAAGATCCCGAAGGGCTCGACAGCGACGCAAAGGTCCGTTAGCCCCGAAACTCCTTCTGGACATAGAGCGCGGCTCTAGGGTCTGGCCGGACAACACAAGGCGGGCGAACCGCCGCGGCCCTTGATTTCGCGGGAAAAGGAGGAATCTCATGCGCCATGATCGCTGCGACGACTGCTGCTGCGACAAGCATTGCTGTGGCTGCGGCACCAAGTAACCGAAGAGTGTCGGCCAGGGAACCCTCCCTGATGATTGCCACCACCGCTGGGGGAACTCGCGGGTGAATGCGACCGTCTGGAGGCCATTCCGATGAAATTGCCAATTCTCCTGGTCGCCCTCACAATCATCGCCATCGGTTGCGCCGGCCCTGCCTCCACGCCGGGAGCTCCGACCGCCTCGCCCCGACCGGCGACAAGCGAACCCGCAACGGTCGCGCCGCCTAGTTCATCTCCGACGGACTTCCGCCACGGACCTGAGGGTCTGATTGCGGACCTTTCCGACGCTGGCGCCGACGCGGAGGTATCTGATTCCTTCGACGGAGAGCCTCTGGCGGCCGTACAGACAATCGTGTGCGTAAACGGAGAGGACGTGCGCGTGTTCGCGTATGGAACTGAGCAGGAGCGCGTAGCCGCTAGCGCCGGGATAGACCCGACCGACCCGTCGCACGTCGGGACGTCGATCGTCGAATGGGACGGCTGGCCGAAGTTCTGGCAGCGTGATCGGATCCTCGTGCTCTACCTCGGAAGGGATGAAGCCACTATCGATCTGCTGACCGAACTGATGGGCGATCCGTTCGCACAAGGCTTGGATCGCCCCCAGCGACTTCCTGGGGCCTGCTAAGCCGCGATCAAGACTTCGGTCTAAGCTAGCGGCGGTTTCTCGCGGACCCAAATTCTTGCCGGTGTGGCATACTCCCCGGGAGTATCCAAGACACCGCGGAGGAACCTGTGATCGCTTCCCGACTTGTCCTCGCGCCTCTTTTGGTGGTGCTCGTCGCATGCTCCACTGGTGGCACTGTCGGTCCTACGCCGTCAGCGGCTGCAACGCGCATAGACGTCACGCTTACGGACGCGTTGCGCATCGAGCCGGCCACGATGACGGTGCCGGCGGGAGTGCCGGTGACGTTCGTGGTCACCAACGCCGGCGCCATCGACCATGAGTTCTATCTGGGCGACGAGGCTGCCCAGGCTGAGCACGAGTCCGAGATGCAGAGCACGGACGGCATGATGCATGACGACCCTCGTGGCATCTCTCTCGACCCGGGCCAGACCATGGAGCTGACCTTCACGTTCGCCGAGGCGGGCGCCACGCTCGCTGGCTGCCATGTGGCCGGACACTACCCCGGCGGCATGAGGGCCGCGATCACCGTAGCTGCCCCGTAGGGCCCGATCCGTGGAGCATGACCGTCACGACCACGCCGCCCCGGGCCAGGGCCACGGAGCCGAGGGCATGCCCGCGGGCATGACGGACCCCGCGCCTATGGCAGGGGGTCATGACAGCCATACGTCCGGCCAGGGCGCGGCGCACGACCGTCATGCGGGTCACTCCGTGGCCATGTTCCGGGACAAGTTCTGGTTGAGCCTGGTCCTCACGATCCCCGTCGTGCTGCTCAGCATGGACGTGCAGATGTGGTTCAGCTACTCGGTACCCACCTTCGCGGGCTCGCAGTACCTGCCTGCGATCCTGGGCACGATCGTCTTCCTGTACGGCGGCCTCGTGTTTATCCGCGGCGCGATGACGGAGCTGGCCGATCGGCAGCCCGGGATGATGACGCTGATCTCGCTGGCGATCGTCGTCGCCTTCGTCACCAGCTGGGCCGGTACCCTCGGGCTGTTCGAGGTCGAGATCTGGTGGGAGCTGGCCACGCTGATCGCGATCATGCTGCTCGGGCACTGGCTCGAGATGCGATCGATCGCCCAGGCACGAGGCGCGCTGACGGCGCTGGCCGAGCTGCTGCCCGATACGGCCGAGCGGGTGACCGACACCGGGACGGAGACCATTGCCCTCAGCGAGATCAAGGTGGGCGACATCCTGCTCGTCCGCCCGGGAGCCCGTGTTCCGGCTGACGGCGTGGTTGCCGACGGCGAGGCGGACGTCGACGAGTCGATGATCACCGGCGAATCGAAGGCGGTGTCGAAGCAACCGACAGACAAGGTGGTTGCCGGAACGGTCGCCGCCGGCGGCAGCTTGCGCGTCCGTGTGTCGGCGGTCGGCGAGGAG
>JBPCLD010000098.1:0-3802 GCA_051003655.1 Candidatus Limnocylindrales bacterium
CACGGCGAAGCCGTTGTGTGGCCACCAGGCACGCTTCATGGCGCTTACACCGACGGCACGGAGATGCGCGCGATCATCGTCGAGCTTGTCGGAGACGAGGATGGTTTGGCTGCCGCCCAGGCGATCATCGACGCGGCGAAGGCAGCGGCGACCGACGGTTCAGCTACCACAGGTCCGGAACCCACGCCTGCAGTGGGCGCGCTGGCAGACAGAAGGGTGACGAAGACCGAGTACGACGCGTCCGAGGGCGAGCCGTGGTGACGGCCTCGCCGACTGACACCGATCAGGCGTCGGAGGCTGACCTGATACCGCCAAGGTAGGCACCGAGGCGGCCCAAGATTCCGGCTGTGGCGCCCCAGACGAGGTACTCGCCCACGCGGTAAGCGCCGTAGCGGAGCCGAAAACCGTCGCGCTCCTCGGTGACGGTCTCGATCGGTGCCGTGGGCAGGAACGTCGCCAGCGGCGCAGCGATGATCGCCGCGACCTCGTAGCCGTCTGGCGTGAGAAGGGGTGTCCGCTCGGCGAAGGCGATCACCGGGTGGACCATGAAGCCAGAAATTCGAACGTCAACCTCGGGCAGCACGCCCTGGACACGCACGCCCGCGCCGATCACATCGAGGCCAACCTCCTCGTACGCCTCGCGCAAAGCCGCGGCCTCGACCGACTCGTCCGCTTCGTCGATAGCGCCACCGGGCAGGCTGATCTGGCCGGCATGGCGATGACCGCCGGGGGAGCGCTCGGTCAGCACCAGACAGGCTTCGCCGCCGGCATCGGGGTAAATCAGGATGAGCACCGCAGCCGGTCGGCCGCGTCCGGTTGGGAAAGTTGGCAGCCGCGGAGCCTGACCTGTAGGCCCGGGAAGGGCGACCGGAATGAGGGCCGGTGGCATCGGCGGGAGCCTGTCGGGCAGCCGTTGGAGAAGTGTCCTGGCCTCTTCGAAACGCACCTCAGGTCCGCCGCTGCACCTGGTAGGCCGGTCCGCGCAACGGCGGCTCCCCATCCACGTTCTTGCCCAGGATGATGACGGCGTATGCGCCGAGATGGAGTGGGTCGAGCATTCTGCGCAGGGCCGAACGCAGCAGCAGAGCCGAATCCCAATCCTGGTCGGCCTCTGCCCTGGCGGCCTGGTAGATCTCGTCGAGACCGCAGCCCATCAGGAACTGCGATTGCGTGGTTCGGCCCAGGACATCGAACCCCGCCATTTCCGACTCCATCTCGAGTGCGTCGAGGTCGACGTGCGCGGTGATGTCCTGCCTCCCGACGCCGCTCAGCACGTCGCTCGACACGTGATGGCCGCGGAAGGCACGGAGCGTGCCAGTCGCTCGTCTCTCGGAACGCAGATCGGCCTGCGGCAGCGCGTAGTCGATCAGGAGCACGTACCCGCGTTCGAACTCGCGCGCTACCTCGCCCAGCCAGTCGGTCATCGCCAGGCAGATCTCGGCATGATGCCCTTCGGGAAGCGCCACAGGGTCACGCTCCAACCTGTCGCGGAGCCTCTGATCCGAGAGCTCTCCGGCCACGTCCACGAAACGGGCGTCCATCCAGCCGACATAGAGCTCACACAGCTCGCCACCCTGCCTCACCACGCGATGGACCGGCAGTGCATCCAGCAGCTCGTTGCCGAGCACGCAGCCGACAATGCTTCCCGACGGAAGACCGACCGCGATCCGACCCTCGATCTCGACAGGCTCGTAGCGCAACGCCGTCGCGAGTGGCGATCCATCACGGGCCAGGCCTTCACGCACCGCATCGCCCAGTGCGCCTGTGCCGGCACCGAACTCGCGCAGGACGAAGTCCGGCTTGCTGCCCAGCCGTGCCGACATCTCATCGATCTGCCGGGCGAGTGCCCAACCGAAGATCGGATGCAGCTCGGGCGCCGTCAGGAAGTCACCCGCGCGGGTGGCCCGGTCGTTGCTGGTCGCGTAATAACCCAGGCCGGGCTCGTACAGAGCGCGCTCCATGAACCGCGCGAACGTGATCGGTCCGTCGCGCTCGATCTCCGAGCGAATGCGCTCGACGCGCGCGGGCTCACCCAGGTCATCGCGCGGCGGAGCGGTGATCGCCGAAACAACTCGTTCGGCGCGCAAAGACCTTTCCCTCACGGCTCGTAGTTGTCGCAGATCCGATGCGCGGTCAGGTAGTCCGCAGTCTGCGCGGCCTCTTCCTGGTACAGCTCGCTCGGAGCGTCAATCGGCGTCATGTACTCGGTGTCCGAGTGATCGGCGACCCATCTGAAGAAGAGGGCATTGACGGCCCATGCGCCCATCTCCTCCATCGTCTGGTCGTCCGCGTAGCCGCCCGCCGCTTCACTGTAGGCGCACGTGTGGAAGTAACCGTCACCATGCCGTGCCTCGTGCACCAACAAGCCGACGAGTGACGACAGCCCATCTCTCCAGTACTGATCCTCGTAAAACGCCATGTCGGGATTGCTTCTGATGACGATTTCTCGATCCGCAACGCTGTAATGGCTGTAGTCGGAATACTGAAATCGGACGCCACGAGTGGCATGGACGAACCAGCCGAACAATCCGCGGTCGGTCCACGGCAACGGCTCGTCGAACTTGATGCGGCGCAACGTCAGAACGGCCTGGTATGCGCGTTCCTGAAGTCGCGTCAAGTTCGCGGACCCATCGCGGGCTCTGCAAACCAGTTTCGGTGCGGTCGGGTCGTCGACGAACGTCATCGTCAGGCGGGAGTCGACGAGCTCGATCTCGGCAGCCGTGGGGCAGCGCGCCAGCGCCGCATCGAGGTTTGGGTCAACCGGCAAGGTGGGAGCCGGTGTTGGCGTTGGCGTCGTGAGCGTGGGTGCCGCCGTCGGCAGGACAGCCAACGTCGGCGTGGCGGTCAGGCTGGGTGGGGGTCTTTGGGTTGGCCCCAGGGACCAGAGGCCCGATCCGACGGGCGAAATGGGCGCGAACGACGGCCCCGCTGGCACCGACGCGCGCGCCGCAACTTCCGTCTGGTCCGGCGCACCGGGCGACCACAAGAGCACACCCGCTATTGCGCTGAGAAGCACGAGCAGCAGGACGAACATCGAGATCGCCACCGTCCGTGGCGTGTTGTCGCGTCTCTGCGGTCTCGTAGGACCCGGGCGCGTTGTCACGCTTCCCTGCGGATAACCGGCGTTGGCTCCATTCTCATTCGGCCGCGAATTGTCGCTAGTTGAGCCTGGTCTCGACATCTTTGCCGGCCCCGACCGGCTCTGGCTCCTCGCGCTCTCGGGAGGTGGCGCCGGAATCGCCGGCGCGCACGTCGCGCCGCTGTTCGGCCGTGCTGGTCACGACGACCTCTCCGCCGTCAGTGAAGAGCAGGGTGCCGCTAATCGGGTCGGCGTCGACCTTGATCCTGTTGCCCGCCTTGAACTTGCCCTCGAGCAATGCCCGTGCAAGCGGGTTCTCGACCAGTCGCTGGATCGCTCGCCGGAGCGGCCGCGCGCCATAGGCCGGGTCGAAGCCCTCGCTGATGATCACCTGGCGAGCTGCCGGAGTGACCTCGAGCTCGAGGTCGTGGTCGCTCAGCCGGCGCGATAGGTCGGCAAGCAGCAGGTCGACGATCTTGACCAGGTCGTCGTCGGTCAACGCATGGAACACGATGATCTCGTCGACGCGGTTCAGGAACTCGGGTCGGAACACCTGGCGCAAGGCCTCGGTGACCTGGTTCTTCATCTGTTCATACACCCGCTCATCCCGATTGCCGGCGTAGCCGGTGATGAACTGGCTGCCGACGTTGCTGGTCATGATGATCACGGTGTTCTTGAAGTCCACCGTGCGGCCCTGGCCATCGGTCAGCCGCCCGTCATCGA
>JBPCLD010000099.1:0-6667 GCA_051003655.1 Candidatus Limnocylindrales bacterium
TTCCACCCGAGCCAGCAGAACACCTTCACCGGACGACTGACGCGCGAAATGTTCGTGGAGGTATTCATCCGGGCGCGTGCTCGCACCGAGGCTGAACCAAGGGGCAACTAGCGCGCCGTCCGGGTTATGGTTGACAGATGGCGAGACAACGGGCGGCCACCGACGATCTCCTGACCGATCTTCAGAACGGCATCGCCCGCGGTGAGTTCCGGCTCGAGTACCAGCCGATCGTGAAGCTTGGCGGCGGTGTTGTGGCGGGCGCCGAGGCCCTGATCAGGTGGCGCCACCCGCGCCGCGGCACGATCGCGCCGACCGAGTTCCTGCCCCTGGCAGCGAGCTCCGGACTGATCGATGAAATCGGCTCGTACGTTCTCGACGAGGCTTGCCGGGCGGCAGCCGGCTGGCCGCGCAGTGCCGATCGGCCGGGGTTCGTGAGCGTCAACGTCGTCCCGGCCCAGCTCCGACACAAGGGTGTCGCGGCCAACATTCTCGGCATGCTCACCGCAGCCGGCTTGAAGCCTCGGCTGCTGACCCTGGAGCTGACAACAGGCGTGACCCGAGACGTCGACCTCATAACCGGCGCGCTCGGGGAATTGCGCGAGGCAGGCGTCCGCATCGCACTCGACGACTTCGGCATGGCCACCTCGCTGGCGGACCTCAAGCGACTGCCGATCGACGTGGTCAAGCTGGCGCGCGAGTTCGTGGGCGACGTTACGGCTACGTCCGATGAGTCTGTCTTTGCGACCACCCTCATCAACCTGGCCGAGAGTCGTGGAGTCGAGGTCGTTGCCAAGGGCGTCGAATCTCGCGAGCAGGCGTGGCGCCTCGCGGAGCTCGGCTGCCGCTACGGGCAGGGCTACTTCTTCAGCAAGCCACTCGGCGCGAGCGGCATGCTGTCAGTGCTGCGCCAGGGAACTCTGCGAGGCTAGTCGGCCGGCGGCAAACACAAGAGGGAATGGCGCGCCCGGCGGGACTCGAACCCACGGCCTTCTGCTCCGGAGGCAGACGCTCTATCCGCTGAGCTACGGGCGCTTGAATTGGCTGCCTAGAGTACGACGCGCGACAGGTTCACGCGGGGCGGATGCCGCCTGTCACTCTGCGTTGCATGGGCACCAGCAACGGCCGGCTCCGACTTTCTGCCGACGAACGGGAGATGGTCGCCGGCGAGCGCGGCGAGGCCGTAGCGATCGCCATGCGACTGATCGTTGCCCTGGCGAACGCCGGCCGCGTGACGGTCGACACGGCGTGAACGCGAGATAAAACGAAGCGACCCCTCCGAAGAGGGGTCGCCGCACTGTCCCGGCCGATCCAACAACCGAAGTTGCTGGGACCCTGCCACGCCACAAGGGCATCTATCACGCCGGCTGCACCGGCTACCCTAACCCAACCTACCCATGACCTTGCGCCTGGGGCAGCACATGCCGCGTCAGACGCGACATCCGCTACCAAGTTTACCTGACCCCTTCAAGCGGCTCAAGGGGTTATGCACATTACAGAGTTAATATTCCGAAACCTGCAATCTGAGCGTGAATCGGGCGGCTCAGCGAGATTCAGGGCCGGCTGATGGTCACTCTCGTCATGACGACGGGATCGAGCGCCGTCTGCCCGCTGGCCGCGCCGGCGGCGATCTCGTCGACCACTTCCATCCCTTCAACGACGTTAGCGAAGATCGAGTAGCCGCCCGACTTGGACAGGTCGTCCTTCACGCTGTCATCGAGGACGATGAAGAACTGCGAGCCCTGCGAATCGGGGATCATGCTCCCGTCTTGGTTGGCGGGACGAGCCATCGCCACCACGCCCCGGGTGTACTCCCCGACCACCGGATCGTCGCGGATCTCGTAGCCAGGCCCACCCCCGCCCGTGCCTTCCGGATCGCCACCTTGGATGACGAATCCGGGCACGATTCGATGGAATACGACACCGTTGTAGAAACCGGCCTCGGCCAAGTTGAGGAAGTTCTCGGCGGCGACCGGCGAGGACTCCGTGTACAGCTCGAGAACGATGTTGCCGAGCTCCGTTTCGATCGTCGCGCGCGTGCCGTCGCCGGCGGGCGCCGCAAAAGGACTGGCTAGCGGTGTCGCGCTGGGCGGGCTGACATCAAAGGAGGCACGCGGCACGGCTGTCGGCCGCGGCGAAGGCGAAGGCGAAGCTCCGGGTCCTCCCGGCAGGTAACCAAGCGCATAGGCAAGCACGGCCAGGATGGCCAATATGGCCACGATCCCTACGCCGATCCACGTCCACGGCGGGCCCGATTTCACCGGCTGTGCCGACTGCCGCCTCGAAAAGCCCGGACGGAGTTCGCCGGCCTGGTAGACGTGTGATCGCTGCGGTGCGGACTTTCGTCGTTTAGCCATTCGTCATCCTTTGAAACTCCATTTGTGCGAGCGAGCGGGCTGCGTCCCCGTAATCCACGGCGCCGGTGAACAGCGCCTCGCCCAGAATCAATGCGTGGGCCCCCGCCGCGCGCGCCGCGAGGACGGTTTCGAGATCGGTGGCCCCACCGGCGAGTTGGATCTCCACGTCGATGTCTTTGGCCATTTCTGAGATCCGGGCCAGATCGGCGACAGTCCAATGAGAGATCACAACGCGTCGCACGCCTTCTGCCGCCAGCATTTCTAACAGTTCCTCGAAGCTCGGTGGCGCGCCGTGCCACGGGTACTCGCGCAGCCGCTCCGGCCTAGCGTCCATACCCACCGCCAGCCAATCGCCGGCCACGCGCAGGCAGGCACGAAGGTTATCGACCGACTCGGCGACGGCCCACAAGGGGACAACCACCCGCGTCGCCCCGGCGGCGAACGCCAGCTCGATCTGCTCGGGACCGTCTATGCCGCCGCCTACCTGGAGCGGCACCGCCACGGCGCGCGAGATGCGCTGCATCGCATCAGTGTTGGCGGGCGCGCCCTGCACGGCGCCATCGAGGTCCACGAGGTGGAGCATGGTCGCTCCAAGCTCGACGAAGGTCCGTGCAATTGCCTCGGGACGGTCCGTCGGGTTGCCGCTGCCGCTCGCGGCGCCTGGCCAAAAGACCAGCCGCGACCGACCCGTCTTGAGATCCAGGCTCGGGACCAGGAGCATCACAAGCGACGGTCGGACACTGGCCTTGGCCGGGAGCCGACCGGCTCGCGCGTAGCAGCGGCCGACGGCCGACTGCGAAGGAAAATCATCGCGCCACATTGCCCGCGGCCAGAAGCCGTCGGTGGAAGCTTATGGGCAGGCTGCCCTCGCGAAGCATCGCGTCGTGGAACGCCCGCAACGAGAACCGGTCGCCGAGACGGTGCTTCTCATCGTCGCGCAGCCGCAGCAGAAGGACCTTCCCTAGCAGGTAGCTGAGCTGGTAAGTCGGGGTGTAGGTGTACCGGTTGACCTCGGCCGCCGCGTTCGGTCGCTCGAGGCCGCTCCGGTCGACCATGAAATCGACGGCGTCGGCGATCGAGATATCCCCCCGGTGGAGCTTGATATCGAGGATGATCCTGCAGGCTCGCCAGATCGTGTCGGTGTACATCATCAGCCTGTGCTCCGGCGTGGTGTCGAAGCCCTCCTCGCGCATCATCTGCTCGCAGTACATCGCCCAGCCCTCGACGAACTCCGGCGCGTCCACGAGAAGCCTCACCAAACTCGGGTGCGTGATCGCGGCGGCCAGCTGCTGGTGGTGCCCGGGGTACGCCTCGTGGATGCTGGTGTTGAAGATCGAGGCGTAGTTGTGCTCGCGCATCGCGCCCGGATCGTTACCCACTGAGCGCGTTACGACGTACAGACCCTTGCGTCCCTCGCCGGCGCCAAACTTGGGCGGGGGGAAGTAGGCCGCGAAGGGCATGACATTGCGTAGGTATTCGGGGGTTTCTATGACTGAGAGCGACTCACCCGCTGGCAGAGATGCAATGCCGTGGTCGACGATGAACCTGCGTGCCTGGTCCATCGCCCCGCGGTAGCTCTCGAGGGCACCGGGAAAGTCGGACGGATGGTCGGACTTGACGCGATCGACTACCTGCCGATCCGTCGCCCCCGGGTCGATCTGCCTGGCAACCCGCTGCCGTGCCTCCGTGTTGATCACCAGCTGCTCTTCGCCGATGGCCAGGATCTGGTCCGAGTCCAGGCCGTCGAAGGCGCGCAGGCCAATCAGCTGGTCGTAACGCTCTGTACCAAGCGCAAAGTCGTCGTTCGACCTGCCGAGCTGCTCCCGCAGCCAGCCGGCGTACTCCTCAAGTGCCTGTGCGGCCACTGTCGACGCCTTCTCCAGCCTTTTGACCTCGGCGTGATCGGTGCCCAGGTGCTCGCGCGCGGCAGCGACGACCTCATCGAACAGCGAGGTCACCGAGCTCGTGGATTCGAGCTCCATCTCATTCCACAGACGTATCGGCCGCGGACCGTCGAAACGTGTCTTCTGCTCCTCGATATGGCGAGGCGCCGCCTCCAGGCGCGACCCGATCGCCTCGAGGCGGTCCCCCAACGGCCGCATGCCTCGCGCAAAGGTCAGGAATATCCCGTCGGCGATCTCGTCCGTTGCGTTGACCCGGCGCTCCCAGACGCGATGGACGTCGTCGTCGAAGATCTGCCGGCGCGTGGCGAACAGGGCGAGCTCGCGCTCAATCGCGTGGTACGGCGATAACTCGGATTGGTCGATCGCCTCGACGGCCGTCGCGAAGGCGCGCGCGGAGTCGATTTCGGCCAGCATCGCCTCGCGACTCCCATCGGCGAGCCTGTCGTCGTATTCGTCGAGACCGAGGTAGGTCGCAAAGGCAGGGTAGCGCTGCATCATCGCGTCGAACCGCTCGCGCACCAGTGCGTCGAGCTGATGATCGGCAGGCGTTGTCGGCTGCGGCGCTACCGACTCGGACAGGTGTGTTTCGTCGGCCTCTACTCCGTGGACCGTCACGCCGCGGTGGCTTCGGCCAGCGGCGCGAGGCCCACCGCGTGGAGTGCGCGCTTGACGCCCGCGATGGCCAGATCGATATCTGCTTCGGTGATGCCGTAGTGGGTCACAGCACGGATCCGGTCGCCACCGGGGTAGTCGATCATCAACACGCCGTCGTCCTTGAGCGTGTCGAGAAACTTCGTCCGCCGGTCGGCCCGTGAAAGCTCGAAGAAGACGAAGTTGGTGCGAACGCGAGCAGGCTCCAAGCCCACGATTCCGCGGAGGTTCGCGAGGCCATCGGCAAGCCGGCGGGCGTTGACGTGGTCTTCGGCCATCCGATCGATCATCCCGTCCGCCCCGTCGCGCAGGGCCACGAGGCCCGCCGCGGCGAGAACTCCCGCCTGGCGCATCCCACCGCCGAGCAGCTTCCGCGCCCGGCGTGCCTTCCAAATGAAGTCACTCGATCCGACGACTACCGATCCGACCGGGCACGACAGGCCCTTCGACAGGCAGAAGGTGGCCGAGTCGGCCGCGGCGAGCAGCTTGCGTACAGGTGTGCCGAGGGCGATGGAGGCGTTGAAGATTCGCGCGCCATCGACGTGAAGCGGCACGCGATTCTGGGCAGCCACCTTGCCGACCGCCTGGACATAATCGTGCGGCAGGGGCTGCGCCATCGAGTCCGCGTGCGTGTTCTCGAGCATCACCATTGCGGTTATCGGATCGTGCACGTCGTCAGGGTTTCGGAACGCGCGACGGATCGACTCGAGATCCATCTTGCCCTCGTGATCCCAGCTCAGCAGCTTCATCGAGGCGCCGACGACCACCGCGTAGTTGCCCGCTTCATGGGCAAACGTGTGTGCGCCTTCCCCGGCGATGATCTCTCCGCCGCGCGGCACCTGGGCCACCAGGCTGACGAGGTTGCCCATCGTGCCGCTCGCCACGAAGAGCCCGGCCTGCTTGGCGGTCAACTCGGCGGCACGCTCCTCGAGCGCGATGACGGTCGGGTCGTCGCCGAAAACATCATCGCCAACCTCAGCCTGAGCCATCGCCTGACGCATCTCGGGCGTCGGGTGAGTGACAGTGTCAGAGCGCAGGTCGATGGGTCGATCGGGCATGGCGACCGCGAGTATAGGTGCGCCCGCCGCTGCGTCCCCTTTGCCGCCCCGGGCTTAGGGAAGGGAACCAGCAGAGGTTGGCGGAAGTCTTAGAGCGATCGACCGCAATCACACGAGGAGACTCGGAGATGGGTCATCGCACCTCCCTTTCCCGATCCCGAACCGGCAGGTTCATTCGGCCATTTGGCGCCCTCGCGGGGGCGCTCGTAGCGCTCGCGCTGGCTGCTGGCCCGGTCTTCGCCTGTGGCGGCCTGATCGGGCCGAACGGCGCCGTCAACCTGCTCAATACGACAACGCTGGCCGGCTATCACGACGGCGTCGAGCACTACGTAACCTCGTTCGAGTTTGCCGGCGGTGGCGGCCAGTTCGGCTCGCTGGTTCCGCTCCCGGGCGTGCCCAGCGAGGTCGTGCGCGGCGGCGATTGGACGCTTCAGCGCCTTGTCCGCGAGACAAACCCGGTCAGCGAGCTCGACGCGGCGTTCCAGGCCGCCCCTGCGGCCGGGCGGGCGGAGGTCCTTCTCGAAGTACGCATCGATGCCCTCGACATAACCGTCCTGCGCGGCGGGTCCAATTAGGTTGGCCAATGGGCCACAGATCACGGGTTTCGGCTGCCGCCCGACGCGCCGGAGGTCCTCGACTTCTACGCCAACCGAAGCCCGATCTTCCTCGCCGCCGTATTCGACGCCGATGCGGCGAGCGA
>JBPCLD010000100.1:0-8181 GCA_051003655.1 Candidatus Limnocylindrales bacterium
ACTCGGCCCGATGGCCGCCTCCGCCCGCTTCGAACGCACGTACCGGGTGCGCTTCGACGAAGCCGGGCCGGGTGGCGCGTTGCGTAGCAGCGGCTACCTCCGTTACGCGCAGGACCTGGCCGGGATCCACTCGCAGATCAGTGGCTTTGACCGCGACTGGTACGCCGGCCGCGGGCTGACGTTTCTGGTCCGAGCCGTCGAGCTCGACATCGTGGGCGACGTGCAATATGGGACGGAATTGGTCACCTCGACCGAGGTCGTCGGCTTTCGTCGTGTCTGGGCGCGACGCAGGAGCGAGTTTCGCGCACCAGGGTCTGAGCGCCCATTGGCGATCGCGATCACGGATTGGGTGTTGCTCAACGCGCGCGGCGCGCCCTCGCGCGTGCCGGCGGAAATCGTGGACGCTTTCGTCGACCACGAGGCCAACTTCACGCCACTTCGCCTCGATCTGCCTCCGACGCCGGCCAACGCCACCGCCTACGCGATCACGGTCCGGCGCAGCGAGATCGACCCGATGGCGCACGTCAACAACGCCGCGTATCTCGACTATCTCGATGAGCAGCTGCTAGTCGGCTCACCGGCAGACGCGACCTTGCCCCTGCCGCGCCGCTACCGGGCAGAGTTCATCGCGTCCGCCGAGCCAGGTGCGCAGCTTGCCGGCCAGCTGTGGCAGGCAGCACCGGGGTCGCTCTACCGGCTCGAGGATGATGACGGCCGGGAGATGCTTCGGGCGCGCGTCGAGACTGACCTGGCTAGCTGGGTGGGCGGCTAGCAAGCAGCAAGTGAGGCGCGAAAAGGCGACCTCGGAGCTAGCGGAAGATGCGGTCGTAGTTGTCGACGAGCCGGCCACCAAAGACGTCGAAGGGGACTCCGCGCAACTCGGCCAGCCACCTGGTTGTGACCTCGACCCACCGCGGCTCGTTGCGGCGGCGTGGAGCGCCGGGCGGGGATAGATAGGGCGAGTCCGTCTCCGTGAGTAGCCGGTCGGCCGGGACGATCGCCGCGACCGAAGCCGTCGCCTCCTCTCCGGCTCGGAACGCGAGGCCGCTGAAGCTGATCGCCAGCCCCATTTCGAGTGCGTGCTCGGCGTAGTCGAACGGTCCGGAGAATGAATGCAGCAGCGCGGGGGGCCTGCCATCGGGTGTAGGCCAGTTTGTGCTGCCCGCACCCGCATTCGAGAGCTCGCGAAGCAGGTCGTCGTGTGCCTCCCGCTCGGTCGGCTTGGACCGACAATGCAGGATGACCGGCTTGCCCGTGTCGCGTGCCAGCGCCAGATGCCTTCGCAGATTCGCCAGCTGGACATCTCGCGGTGAGAAGCCGCGGTCGTAGTCGAGGCCGGTCTCGCCGATCGCCACCACACGAGGCAACCCGGCCAGGCGCTCGATCAGTGCCCAATCCTCATCGGTGGCCTCCGCCGCGCCGTGCGGATGGATGCCGGCGGAGGCATCGATATCGCTGGCCGCCGCCATCGCCGCGGACAGCAGCGACGAGTCCGCGTCCCAGCCTGGGACCAGGAAGCGCTCGACGCCTGCCGCTCGTGCGGCTGCGACCACCTCGTCCGCATCCCGACCGAACGCATCGGCCTGGAGGTGGGCGTGGGAATCGATCAGCCGCACGTGGTCAGCGGCCCGATGGTGTCACTCGGCCGCGGGTTCCTCGTACAAGCCAACCTCGCTGCCCTCGCTGTCGTTGATCACAGCGTAAGAACCCTGTCCGGGAATATCCGATTTGGGGCTCACGATTTTCCCACCTAGCCGCTCGACCTTGCCCAGTGCGTCGTCGATCGAGTCGACGGTTATGTAGATCCGGAGCTTGTCCCCAGTAGCGGTGCCTCGTTGGCCGACGGCTCCCCCGGCCGACTCGATCGAGCCAGTGTTGAAGAGGAAGTACCCCGGCAGCGCCTCGTAACCCTCGAACGTCCAGCCGCACAGCTCGCTGTAGAAGCGCTGAGCGCGCTCGGTGTCGTCGGCAGGGAATTCGACGTGGGTGATCTGTCCGTGGGCCATCTCGTACTCCTTGTCGTCCCTGGTTGTTGTCGAGCTCACGGGCTCCGTAAGTACAACGATCAGGACTCGTCGATTTCGACACGCGGGAACAGGATTTCCGACGTCCCGATCTTCCCGCTCACCCAGCCCGCGCCCCAACCCGCCTGCTCGACGATTGATGGACCGCCGTTGCCATCGGCGCCGTAGCCGAACTCGACCCCGAGCTGCGCATGCACACGCTCGGCGACGAAGGGCATGAACGGCGCGCCTACGAGCGCGATCAGCCGACATGCCTCGAGCAGATCGCCAAGCGTGTCACGCAATCGATCTCCAGCCGCAGCATCTCCCTCGCGAGCCTGCGTCGCCAGGACCCACGGCTGCTCGCGGTCGACGAAGCGATTGGCGTCGCCGACGAACTCCCAGAGGGTTTCGAGAGCCTCGTGAAGCAGGTAGCCCTCGATCTTGCCGCCATACGCAGCCCAGACATCAACCCAGGCTGAGCCGAGCGCGGATCGCGAGCCGCCCACAGGCCGCGGTCGATCACCGTCGACGAAACGACTGGTCATGTTCAGCGTTCGGTTGAGCAGGTTACCGAAGTCGTTGGCCAGATCGGCGTTGTAGCGGCGCACAAACGAGTCCCACGAGACGTCGCTGTCGCGATCGAATGGAACCTCGCGCAGGGTGACGTAGCGCGCTCCATCGGGTCCGAAAGCGCCCACCATCTGGTCCGGGTCGAGCAGGTTGCCGAGACTTTTGCTCATCCGCTCGCCCTGGACGGTGAGAAAACCGTGCACCCAGACCTTGCGCGGCGGTTCGAGGCCTGCGCTCATTAGCATCGCCGGCCAGTAGATCGAGTGGAAGCGGTTGATGTCCTTGCCGATGATGTGGACGTCGGCCGGCCACCACTTGGCGAAGCTGTCCATGTCGCCTGGAAAGCCCGCGCCGGTGATGTAGTTGACCAGGGCATCGAACCAGACATAGATGCGCCCTGCCGAGGGATCAGGCGAGCCGTCCTCCAAGACGGCGTCGCTGCCGTCCTCGCGAATGGGAAAGGGCAAGCCCCACGAGACATGCTCGCGGCTGATCGAGAAATCCTCGAGACCGCGCTTGAGGAAGGCCAGCATCTCGTTGCGTCGAAATTCCGGCACCACGAAGTCTGGATGGTCAGCGAAAAGCTGCTCGAGGCGCTCCTGATAGGCCGTAAGACGGAAGAACCAGTTCTTCTCGGCCACCCATTCGAGCGTGATGGTGGGATGGTTGGGGCAGCGCCACGTGTCGCCGTCGCTGACGAGGTCGCTCTCGGCGCGGAAACCCTCTGACGGGCAGTACCAGCCCTCGTACGTGCCGACGTAGATGTCACCGTTCCGGTACGCGCGGCGGATCATCTCGCTCGCCGCCCGGGCGTGGTCCGGGTCCGTAGTCCGGATGAAACGGTCAGGAGTGATCAGCAGCGCTGCTTCGGCCTCCTGGAAGATCCGTGCGACCTCGTCCACGAAGGCCTTCGGGTCCTTGCCCTGCTCCGCGGCGCGGTCCGCGATGTTCAGCGAATGCTCATCGGTCCCGGTCAGGAACCGCGTCGCGGTCCCCTTCATGCGATACCAGCGCGCGATCGCGTCGGCGCCGATCACCTCGTCCAGCGTGTGCAGGACGGGCCAGTTGTTGGCGTAGGCGATGGAGGTCGTGACGTAATAGCGCGCCGACGAGTTCATGGGCCGGCGATGGTAGCAGGGGCTCTCGCCCGCCCTGGCCGCCCAAGTGGGTGTCGTCCGGGCGACAGGCCAGGGGCGATCAGGGTGACCCGGTGGCGGTCGTGACGTTTACCCGCGCCGCGTCGGCCGCTTGATGGTCTGGCGACGGCCGCCGACCGAATATTCACTCAGCGCCATTGAACAAAGTCACCAACAGCCGGGGGGAAAGGAGAAGCAGGATGTATCAGAGTTCCGCAGCAATGGATTACGCGGCGGCCTACAAGCAGGAAGAGGCACTGCGCCATGCAGCCCACCGCCAGCTGGAGCGCGAAGTGGACAGCCACACCTCCGCCGAGCATCGCCTGATCGCCGCCGCGGTAGCCATGCTCATGCTGCTCGTCCTGGTCGCGGTGATCTGACAAACAGCCAGATCTCGCGCCATTCTTCCTCAGACGGAAGCGTCGACCGTTCTCCCGGTCGGCGCTTTCTCATGTCATCGGATCGCTGGCAATCGCCGCGAGGACCGTCTTGACCTCGAACGGAGTCAAGCCTGGATGCTTCGACAGGATGCGCGCCACGAGGCCGCACATGTGCGGGGCGGCGAACGAGTTGCCGGTCGCGACCGTCGTGCCGCCATCCTTCCAGCCGATCGGGACGTCGACCCCCCACGCTCCCCACTCCACCGGCGGCGCCGGGTTGTAGAAGAACGCTTCCGGATCCGGGATGGCGTGGGCAGCGACTGAGAAGACTGACGAGAACGTCGACGGGAATGACAGCCCGGGCACGTTGTTCACGGCGCAGACCAAAGCCACGTTCTTGAAGTAGGCCTGATCGACGATCTCGTGGAAGAACGGGAATAGTCGCTCGCTCTTGGACGACAGGCTGAGGTTCATGGCCTGGACACCCTGCTCAACGGCCCACTCCAGGCCAGCCAGGAAGGCAGCGCCCTTGCCGCGCAAGTCGGCGCCGAGGACGCGCACGGAGTAGATCTCCACATCCGGAGCAAGACCGACCACGATACCGGCGCAGGCTGTCGCATGGCCGTACATGTCGATTGGCTCATCGGGGACCACCTGGGCCTGATCGTCGACGATCTCGACCGTCACGCTCCGCACCAGCCGCCCATTGACGACCGGGTGAGTGCCCTCGACGCCGCTGTCGATGATCGCAACCTTGACGCCGGCGCCGGTGGCGCCTGCCCAGGCCCACTCGCGGTCGAGCTGGCGCAGCGCGGCAGCGCGCACTAGGCGTTCTCGCGCCTCAGGGGCAAACGGCTCCGACCACGCCGGCAAGATTGGATCGGTCATCTGGACCGGCTAGACACTGCGGCGGCCGCGGGCGGCGTGCGCGGCGACGACCTCCAGGATGCTGGTCACGAGCCCAAGCTCGCGGTCGGAAAGGTCCCGTAGCTGGGCCACGCGGTCCACGAGCTGCCAGAAGGGGATTTCCTCGTCTGTGTCGAGCCCGGTCGTGACCGCCGATACGACGGCCTCGACCTCCGCCTCGGACACATCGGTGTCTCCCAGGCGGGTGAGCACCGATTTGAAGAGCTCGTGGGTGTCCCGTTGAACCCGTGCGGCACGGATCGCGGCGGCGGCCTGGCGTGCGAAGACCGATAGCAGCTCCATGTCGCGCAGTGAGAAGGTCGGCGAGGTGTGCTTGTCGAGGACCTGGAGCACACCCACGGTCTGGTCGCGGTCGACGAGCGGGACCGCGGCGATGGATCGCGGCACGTAGCCCGTCCGCTCGGCAGTAGCGCGGTCGAAACGTGGGTCGCTCATCACGTCAGACAGCGCCAGCGGCTGCCCGGTCGAGAAGACGAAGCCGACGATCCCGCGACTGGGCGGGACTGACAGACCGATCGCGCCGGCGCCCTGAGCTCCGGCCGCAACTCGAAACTCGAGCCGATCAGGGTCACGCTCGAACAGCGCGATCGACGAAGCCTCTGCCTCGAACAGAGCGACCGTGGCATCGACGATCGTCTGGAGCAGCGCCTGCTCGGCGTCAGCGTCGAACCGACGGGCAACAGAAGACCGCCGCGCTGCCTGGCGTAGAGCCTGCAGCGCGGCGGTCAGCCCGGGATCGGCCACCCCGGGCCGGAGTTCGTCGTGTTAGCGGGTTTGCGCGTGACCCTCGACGTCGTCATCGTCGTCGCCAGTCGCTCGCGTCTGGGCGCGCTCTGCGCCTCGCGTCTGTGCGTGACCCTCGACGTCGTCATCGTCGTCGCCAGTCGCTCGCGTCTGGGCGCGCTCTGCGCCCCGAGTCTGCGCGTGGCCTTCGACGTCGTCTTCGTCGCCAGTCGCTCGTGTCTGGGCGCGCTCTGCGCCGCGGGTCTGAGCATGACCCTCGACATCAGCTTCGTCGTCGCCGATCGCTCGTGTCTGGGCGCGCTCTGCGCCGCGTGTCTGAGCGTGGCCCTCGACATCTGCTTCGTCGTCGCCGGCTGCTCGGGTCTGGGCGCGCTCTGCGCCGCGGGTCTGAGCATGGCCCTCGACGTCGTCGTCGTCTGATGCCTTCTGCTGGATGCCTTCGCCGCCCATTGGGCGCCAAACGCCAAGATCTCGCTCGGGCTTGTCCTGGCCCATTTTGTGACCTCCCTATCTGAGTGCCGATTTTGTTGGCCGAAGCCTGGAGTGACATTACGGGTGCCGCCGGGCTTTCCGGAAGCGATGAGCAGACACGGCGACTGTCGAATAGCCGACAGCGCAGCTGTCATTGTGACTGCCCGATGGGTCCCTTGGAAAGGGGATGATGAGCTGGGCCGGTATTCAGGCCTGTGCCCGCGTCAGCGTTCTGCACGCCGCGTCAACTCCCCGAGGTCCCTGATCACGAGCGCGTCGGGCTGGATCTGGATCAGCCCTTCGTCCACGAGCTCGGCCAGCAGCCTGTTAACGCTCTGCCGCGTACCGCCGATCATCGCTGCCAGGTCCGACTGCGTGTATGGCCATGCGAGGCTGATCTGGCCAGAGGCATCGGGCTGCGATTCCTGGGCCAGGCGCGAGAGGCGCATCGCCAGCCGGCCGGCCAGATCGAGGAAATGGAGCTCCTCTACCTGGCTGGTCAGCCTGCGTAGCTCCTTAGCCAGGCCGGCAAGCAGCGCATCGCCCAGCCCGGGCACCGTCCCGAGCAGGTCCATCAGCACCGGCCGCGGCAAGACGAGCGTCTCCGAGGGCTCGAGCGCTGCCGCGGTCGCCGAACGGGTGGCTCCGTCGAGCAGTGCCAGCTCGCCGAAAAAATCGCCGGGACGGAGCGTGGCGATGATCGCTTCCTCGCCCTCCGTCGATGGCAGGAGGATCTTGACGGCGCCACTGGCGACGACATGGAGGGAGTCGCCCGGGTCGCCCTGGTGAAAGATCACCTCGTTGCGCCGGAAGCGCCGCCGGCGGAGGCTCTTGGCGAGCGATTCCAGCATCTGACGATTGGCGTGCTCGAACAGCGGGCATTGCGCGAGGGCATCGACCGCGAATGTATCGATTGCCATCTGGCCTCGAACGCTGTCGTCGTCCAAGTCGTACCTCTTTAGTCCGCGGTGGCACCACGATGCAGATCAAGCAGCGTATACGTCAAGCCCGGACCTGCGGCGACGAGTTCGAGGAACGCCTCGCCTGGCAGGCTGATCAGCGTCCCCTCGGTGAGCGCGGTCACGCTCGCGGTGCGCGGAATGCCCGAAAGCAGGCCGATCTCACCGAAGAACTCCTTGGGTCCCATCTGGCGGAGAACTCGGGGCTCTCCGCCGTTCGCAGCCTGGGTGACTTCGAACGTGCCGTCGACGATCAGATAGAAGAAGTCGGCCTCGTCGCCCTCGCGAATGACCTGCTCTGCGGCGCTGACCTGACGGGCGTTGGCGGCTCGCATGGCGGTCTCCATCCGCGCTGGCGGTAGTCCGGCAAACATCGGCACCTCAGCCAGCCGTCGTACGACCAAATCGATCTGTGGCTCCTGGATGGCCCAACGTCCCAGGAGAAGGACCGAGAGCACGCCGGCGACGGCCATGATCCCTCCACAGGCGAGCAGCACTCCCGCCGGTTGCGTGGCTGCGAGGACCGGCACCACGAAAGCCCCGACCGCGTAGGCCGACACGGTGACGGTCTCCATGATGCCCAGCGTTCGGCCGCGAACGCTGTCGGGAACGATTCGTTGCATGAGGGTCGTTGCCGTGATCTCGAGCAGCAGTGCGCCGGCCGACGCAAGTGCCATGGCCCCGAGTGCGAGCGTGAAGTCGCCGACCTGGCCAAGGACTGCAACTCCCGCACCGAGGCCGAGCGCACCCGCGAGCAGCGGCGGACCGAGCCGCCGGCGCAACACCAGCGCTCCGGCAACGACCGCGCCGACGATCCCGCCGACGCCGACAGCCGAGTTCAGGAGGCCGGTGCCGGCCTCACCCACGGCAAAGACGTCGACGGCGAGGATCACGGTGATCACTCCCAGCCCGCCGAAGACGAAACCATCGGCCACGTTCAGGAGGGCGATGCCCACGAGCGGCCTGGAAACGGGCGCCAATACGCGGC
>JBPCLD010000101.1:0-5414 GCA_051003655.1 Candidatus Limnocylindrales bacterium
GGCGCCTCTTCGTCAACTACACGAACAACGACGGAGACACCGTCGTATCTGAGTTCTCGCGCTTGAGTGGCCAGCCCGGGAGTGTTTTCGCCGACCCCGGCTCGGAGCGCGTGCTGCTGACGATCGACCAGCCATACGCGAACCACAACGGCGGCATGATCGCCTTCGGGCCCGACGGCGATCTGTACATCGGCATGGGCGACGGTGGCTCGGCCGGCGATCCAATGGGCAACGGGCAGGCCCCGACCACTCTCCTCGGCAAGATGCTGAGGATCGACGTCAATGCCGGTGACCCCTACGGCATCCCGGCTGACAACCCGTTCGTTGGCGGCGACGCGCTGCCCGAAATCTGGTCACTTGGCTGGCGGAACCCGTGGCGTTTCTCGTTCGACCGCGTGACGGGCGCCATGTTCATCGGCGACGTCGGCCAGCGCGCCCGCGAGGAGATCGACGCCGAGGCGGCGGGCGATGGCGGCCGCAACTACGGCTGGAACATCATGGAAGGCGACCTCTGCTATCGGACCGACCCGTGCGCAACCGATGGGCTGACTCTGCCGGTCGTCGTCAACGACCGCTCGAACGGCGAGTGTGCCATCACCGGCGGTTACGTCTATCGCGGTGCGAACTATCCGGAGCTGAACGGCGCCTACTTCTTCTCCGATTACTGCACGGGCACGCTCTGGGCACTTGACGCGGCGGAAGCCGTCACAACCGGTTCGGCAGAAACGCTGGTGCTCGGGGAGGCCGGGTTCGGACCCTCTTCCTTCGGCGAAGACGAGGCCGGCGAGCTATACGCGGTCAACCTCCGGGGCGAGATCTACCGTCTGGTGGCCACCCCGCGCTGACGCAGGCTCGCTAAGCGGCACCCACGCGCCCTAGAAAAGGATCAAGCTTGTGGGCGGCCGCCGACCAGCCTCGAGGAGCCCAAGACATACGTCGTTTTCAGGCGTGGCAGTGCCTGGAAGTAGTCCGGGACTTCGGAAGCACGCGCCTGTTGACACGAGTATCGGCAAGCACCAGCAACAGTCGCTCGACTCCGCTGTCGCGCCACTTGAGCAGGATCCGCCGCGTCTGCGCCTGAACGTCGTACAGGCGTTGCTCCAACTCGACGCCTGTCTCCCCGTCCGAATCGCGGATCAGGGCATCCACGCTCGCCGCTCGGGAATGCCGTCGCGGGCTGGTAGAAGAACCTCGGTCCGATGCCGCAACGGCTGTCCGACGTGAGCGAGAAAGGACTGGAGCCGGCGCGCATGCGCAGCCTCACGAGTCTGTGACCTACCGGGATAGGTCTTGGCCGACAGGTCGAGCCCAACTGCGTGGGCCAGTAGCACTGCATCAACCAGCGCTAACCGTTGCGAAAGGCCAGCCTCGATCCGCGAGACCTTGGCGTGTGACATACGAACGGTTCGGCCGACCGCTTTCTGACTGAGTGCCGAGGTGAGCCGGGCGTCGCGAACCTCGATGCCGAACGTTGCGAGGAGTCTTTGACCGCGGCGAAGCGCTCGGTCGAGGGCGTGCTCCGAGCTTGGCATCCAACAAGCATGGTCCGAGCCGCTTATCTCGGACTCATCCGACCCTTACTCATCGACTGGGATTTACGCCGGATGCACGAGCGCGAGCGAAAGTCGGGCCGGGGGATTTCTGGAGTCCCCAGAGAGGCCGAATACGTCGCCAAACTGTGCGGCTGGTGCACAAACGGTGCCATTGAGGCGGAGATTCGAGGGTTTAGATCCAGACCGCGTCACGCTCGTGCACGACGTGTAAATACGATGCGAGGGGAGACCTAGGTAAGGTCGGCTGACCACGATCCCTACGGGGGAGGGGTTGCGGGCCAGCCCTCGAGGATCAGGTTCGCCACGAGGGCCGTCCAACCGGTCTGGAAATCTGCTCCCAGCCCGTCGCCGGTATCGCCGTTGAAGAACTCGTACAGGCGGTCGGTGGCGAGCCAGTCGCGTTCGACGTTGTTGACGACTCGCTCGCGGATATCAGCCGCCAGGGCCGGGTCGATGTCATACAGGGCCTCGACGATCAAATAGTTGATGGGCAGCCAGACCGGCCCCAGCCAGTTCGAACTGACACCCTTTCCTGCATTGCCAGGCTTGAACAGCGAGCTCGCAGCCGAGAGCGACCGGATGCCGCCCACTGACATGAACTGATCCTCGTCACGAACGGCGTCCAGCAATTGCGGTAGCCGTTCGGGCGGGACGACCCCGGCAATCAACGGCACGAGGCCGCTGTATGACTTGTGCGTTATGAATGCGCCGCTGCTGTTCAGGTCGTAGTAGAAACCAGAGTTTTCGTCCCACAGTTGGGCGTTGATCTGCTCCTGGATGCGGCCGCGCTCGCTGAAGTAGCGCTCGGATGTCTCGGTATCGCGCAGCTCACTGGCTATGCCTGCCATGTCGCGCGCGAAAAGAGCCATCCAAGCTGTCGCATCGGCCTGCGGCTGTGGAGACGCCGAGCGAGGGAGGTTGTCCATGCCCAGGAAGCCTCCCGTGAACAGGGCGTCGCCCACCTGGTTGTGTGACCACCAGTAGTCGTAGCTGCGCTGCAGGGCCGGGTAGACCTCCTCGAGGAATGCCCGATCACGACTGATCTCGTAAACCCGTGCCGCCGCCCACGCGAAGACTGGCGGGCATTCGGCGTCCATGACCCACTCGCCGCACGGGATGTGCCCGTCGGGCTGCTGCCATCGATCGGACAGCACGAAACGCAACTGACCCTGCGCAACGAGGGGGTCGGCAAGCGCGGCCGTGACAGCATGGAACGCTGTGTCCCACGACGCCAGCCAGGGATACTCCCACTTATCGGGCATGATCAGGACGTCGCGCGCATCGCCACGACCGGCCCAGGACGGGTTGACGGTCGAGGCTCCATCCCAGCGGTAGTGAGACTCGCTCCACATCAGGCCCATCAGGGCCTGACGGAATAGGCCTTCGTGCCTAGTCACCCGTCCTCCGAAAAGTGTTGCGGCCTCGTCGTGGCGTGCGTCGATGACGGCGTCGCTGCGGACAAGAACGTCGCGGGCTGCGGTGATCGCCACAGTCTCCGCCTCGGTAGCGGCGTCCGACGCGAGCCCATTTGCAGGCTCGGCAGCAGCGGACGCCTCAGACATGCCGAGCCTTATAACGCTCACGCCTCCGCCAGGCAGCTCGAGCCGATAGGCAAGTGCACCGATATGTCCGCCCTGGTCCTCCGTCAGACCTTCGGCCCGCAGGTTTTCGTCCAGCGCTGACTTGTTGGCGCTGATCTGCCACTCGCTCGGTTCCTGGCCGATCACGGCGACGACCGAATCGGCACCGCGGAGTACAAGGCCGCCGTCAAGCGGGTCAACTGTCGCCCCGGGCGCCATCCAACCCTTGAACACGACATCGATTGTCCGCGGGTCGCTCGTCGTGTTGGTCACGGTTGCGACGAGGGTCATGGTCGATGAATCCATGCGCGCCGTCTCGAGCTCGATCGTGAAGTACCGCTCCTCGAGCGGGTAGAGGTAGGTCATGCGCGTATACGCGTGGGTCGGCCCATTTTCGTGAAACACCCGGTCGTCGAGGATCTCTTCCCCCGCCGGGCCGCGTGGGTTGGTGTAGCCCATGAAACGTTCCGTGACGTGTTCCTCGGAACCGTCCCAGAAAGCCCAACCCAGCCTGAACTCGTCGGCCTGATCACTCACACCGCCGATGCCGTCCTCGCCGTACAGGTAGTCGGTGGCGATTGCTCGTTCCCAGGTCAGGCCCCAACCGTCGCCATCGACCGCCTCGCGCGGCGTGCCCCACTCACGCTCCGAGAGGTAGGTTCCCCAGCGTCTGTCGAGGTCGGCCTGGGGAACCAGTTCGGCAGAGGGTGACGTGGCGGTGGGAGTCGGGGCGCGGAGAAACGCGACACCGGCGTAGGCAAGCACGATGACCGCGATCAGGCCGGCGAGTAGTCCGAGCAGCAGCCACCATGGCGTGCGGCCGGGTACCCGGAGCGAGGAGCGCCTGGTGGGCCGGTCCGCGTCGTGCGGGGCGCCGGCCATAGGGGCTGGGTCGCTCACCGAATGGAGGTTAACCAGCGGGCCCGGTTACGACAACCAATTACGAGGACCAGTTACGACAACCAGTCCGGACGCCAATTGGGCTACCCGGCCCCAAGCAGGCGTCTGTGCCGTCAACAGGCAGGCAGCGGAGCCACGCGGCCGTTGACGATATGATCGACCGGTCCGCTGTCGTGGCGGCCCGTCACTGTCCGGTCACGGCCCCCCGTACCAGCGGCGGGCGCTCGAACGGGAGGTCATCCGAGTTGTTCAGCGCGTGGGGCGCCTTCGTCTACCGTCACCGACGGATCGTCGCCCTTCTGTCGGTCGCCTTCGCCCTGGTCAGCCTTCCGCTCGCCGGTCAGGCGTCGAGCGTACTGAGCTCCGGCGGATGGCTGGTCAGAGGCTCGGAGTCGGCGGTCGTCGGCGACCGCCTCGCCCAGGAGTTCGACGGCGGGCGGAGCAGCATGATCGTGCTCTTCAGCACGGACGGCGAACCAGCGGCGTCCGCCGCTGTGCAGGACAAGGTCGCCGCCGCGCTCTCTCCGCTGAGCACTGACGCAATCGTGAACGGCGTCGTCACCTACCGCGCGGCTGGCAACGATCCACGTTTCATCAGTACCGACGGCACAAAGACGTATGCCTTGATCGTGCTCGAGGCGACGGACGAGGAGTCGATCGACCAGGTCGCCCGCGTCCGAGAGCTGATCGTTCCACAGCCCGGCCTGACGTATCAGCTGACCGGTTATGGCCCACTTGCCGGCGATGCCAACGCACAGTCGGAAGAGGATCTTCAAAAGGCCGAGATCGTGTCGCTGCCGCTGGCGTTCATCATCCTTTTCGCCGTCTTTGGAGCGGTTCTGGCCGGGCTGTTGCCGATCCTCGTTGCCGGCCTGGCGATCCCCACGACGATGGGGATGATCTTCCTCGTCGGCCAGCAGACCGAGATGAGCATCTATGTGATCAACGTCGCCACGATGCTCGGTCTCGCGCTCGCAATCGACTATTCGCTTTTCCTGGTGAGCAGATTCCGCGAGGAGCTGCGCCGCGGCGCGGAAGTCGGTGACGCCGTGCAGATCGCGGTCGGCACGGCCGGCAAGGCGGTCACCTTCTCTGGCATCGCGGTCGCCATCGGCCTGCTCGGCCTGCTCTTCTTCGCATCGCCTGCCATCTCATCGATCGGCATCGCCGGGTCCCTCGTCGTCCTGAGCTCGGTGATCTTCGGACTGACGTTCCTCCCGGCCGTGCTCGGCATGCTCGGTCCGCGCGTCAACGCGCTCAGTCTCGGCGGTTTGACCGCCAATGTTCGCCGCCGGCTGGGCCTGAAGCCGCGACCCGCGCAGGAGTCAACAAACAGCCGCTGGGCGTCGGTGGCGCGGTGGGTCATGCGCCATCCCATCCT
>JBPCLD010000102.1:0-7946 GCA_051003655.1 Candidatus Limnocylindrales bacterium
CACGGAGCCAACAAGCCGCCGCGCCTGATGGCCAAGCTGATCGAGTTCTTCACCAAGCCAGGCGAGCTCGTTCTCGACCCGTTCGCGGGCGTCGGCGGAACGTTGCTCGGCGCCGCTGTGTGCCGATCACCCCGGCGTGCGCTCGGCTTCGAGATCGACCCACGCTGGGCCGAGATCTACGAGTCCGTCGTCACCGACACGCTCGCCGTGCAGAACGGAGACGGCACGATCCTGGCCGACCTGGGCATGGCGGACCCGGGTGGACCGCGTGGTTTCGACCCGCGTGGGTCGCGGATAGTCGTCGGCGACGCGGTGGGTCTGCTGTCTGAGCTCGAGCCGGGCTCTGTCGACTTCGTCGCCACCGATCCGCCCTACAACCCGCAGCTCAGGCTGACGATGGCTGGCGGCCGCCTTGCTGAGCGGTTCGCAAATCGGCGCACCGACTACGCCATGATCACGGCCGACCCGGCCGACCTGGCCAACAGCGCCACATATACCGAGTACCTCGACCGCATGGAGGGCGTGCTCGGCGGCCTGCGTCATGTGCTAAAGGACAAGCGCTACGCCGCGATCATCGTCCGTGACGCGTACCAGGACGGCCGCTACCGCTTCACCGGCGCGGATCTTGCTGCGCGGGCGGAGCGAGTCGGTTTCGTGACCAAGGGCGATCTGGTCTGGTACCAGGCCGGAGCGCGGCTGCGGCCGTACGGCTATCCGCGCGCGTTCGTTCCGAACATCGTCCACCAGCACATCCTGGTGCTCCGCGCCGAGTGACTCTGCTGCCCTATGTCCCTCTGAGGAGGCGGCCACGGACTTCATCGTCGGTGGCGGCGTCAATAGCCGTCCAGGCGAGCGCGATCGCGCCGTCGAGGATCGCGTCATCCGCGGCCGGTGATGCGGCGGCAGCGGTGAACTCGGGCTGGTGATTGACGGCCGGCGCGGAGTCGATGCCGATGATCGGATGGATTGACGGCACGGCGTACGAAACGTTGCCCATGTCCGTCGAGAAGCGCGTCATCAGCAGGGTAGACGGGTCGGCCGGCGCGCCCATATCCACGAACGACCTGCCCAGTGCCTCCGCACTGGCCGCGTAGAGCCGGGTCAGGTCCGGGTCGTGGACCATGTCCGCGTAGACGACATGCGGGTCGACGCTCAATGAAGCTCCGCTCGCCGTTGCGCCGGCCTCGAAACAGCGCATGACCTTCTGGCGCAGCTCGTCGATTCGGGCGACGGACGCGGCACGGATCATGAAGCGCCCCTCGGTCCGCGCCGGAATGATGTTCGGTGCCTCACCGCCGACAGTGACGATGCCGTGCACGCGGTCCGTCGGCAGCAGCGCCTGGCGGAGCAAGCCGATCGCCACCTGAGCGACGACCATCGCGTCGGCGGCGTTGACGCCTCTCTCGGGGAACGCTCCGGCGTGGGACGGCAGGCCGGTATAGGTCACGTCTATCGACTGTGCGGCGAGAACTTCGGGGAGCAGCTGGTCAGACGGGCCGGGATGGATCATCAAGGCTGCGTGGACGCCCTCGAACGCGCCCGCGTCCAACAGCACCTGCTTGCCGGCGCCGCCCTCCTCGGCCGGCGTGCCGATCACGGTGACGCGCAGCCCGATCTGGTCCGCCACGGCGGCAAGGGCCACTCCGGCGCCGACGGAACTTGCGGCAATGACGTTATGGCCGCACGCATGACCGATCTGCGGCAGAGCGTCGTACTCGACCAGCAAGGCGACATTCAGCGGTCCGGACCCGTACGTGCCAACCACCGCCGTGTCCAGGCCACCCGCCCCCCGAGTGACCGCAAAACCTGCCTTCTCGAGCCACTCGGCGACCCAGCCAGCGGCCATCCGCTCTTCGTAGCCCAGTTCGGGGTTGGCGTGAATCCAGTGGCTGAGGCCGATCAGCGCTTCGTGTGCGCGTTCGAGGCGGTGACGGGCAGCTGCCTTTGCTTCGTTGGTATCCATCGGGCGGAATGGTAGGGGAGCCTGGATTCGAACCAGGGACCGGGCGGATATAAGCCGCCTGCTCTAACCACTGAGCTACTCCCCCGCGAGGGAAATCGTACACCCGTCCCCCGATCGCTCAGGTGCTGGGCAGCACCTGGAAAACGACGACCAGGACGAGATATGCGATCGGCACAGAGGCGAAGAAGCCGAGCAGGCCGGCCCAGGCAGAGCGCCTGCGGACGCCAGATGCGCCCGTTGGGAGCTCGACCCACAGGTACGTCGCGAGGCTGCCGCTGACGATGACGATCGCCACGAAGAGGACGATGAGCGGCGCGACCGACACGCCGGGGTTGAGCTTCACAAAGGCGAACAGGCCGGCGCCGCCCAGCGCGGCCACGGCCAGATTGGCCAGCACGGCGCGCAGAACCGGTGGCGGAGGATTTCGAAGCTGGCGCCAACGAACCTCGAGCCACGAGCGCTGAGGCGGGCCACGGCCGGTCACTGGACGAAGAGCGTTGGACGGCGAGGGAGTGACTCTGGGGTGTGCCGGCCAAGCTCGGCAACGGCCGCGGCAAAGCGGTCGAGCTCGTCCTCCGTGTTGAACCAGCTGACCGAAGCTCGGATTGTGCTCCCGTCGGGGGCATGACCGATGATCGCAAAGACGCGCCTTCTGAGCTCGGTCATCGCATCCTCGAGTTGCCATGCCGGCAGCCGGAAGGCAACGATGGTCGCCATCGCGTCCGCGGGAGTCACGACCTCCACGCCGAGCGTTTCTGAAAGCGTGGAATGCAATCGGCTGGCTAGGCGCGCGGCGCGCACGAAGATCCAATCGAGACCAACGAACATCTCCAGCCAACCCACGGTCCGCGCCAGCCCGATGAGCTGGGTCCGTGCCAGAGCCATGCCGACATTGGGGACGGCGCGACGCATCCAAACTGCGGCAACTGTCTCTGGACCCAGCAGCCACCTGTCCGTCGCGAAGACCACCGCGTCGGCGCCCAGGTCCTCAACCGACACTGGAATGGCGCCGACCGACAGCGACGCATCGAGGACAAGCGGTGTGCCTTCGACCGGAACGAGCTCGAATCTCTCGCCGGTTCCAGGGTGGACGTGACGGAGGATCTGCTCGGGTTCGATGCCCAGGTGACGTTGGACGAGACCTGCTGCGGCCTCGAAGCCGGGCGTGATCGTGATGGCGTCCGGATTGGCTGCGACCAGGGCGGCAAGGACCGCGCGTGCCTCCTCGTGCCGCTGGACCAGGTCCTCGTCGCGGCCTTCCCAGACCCTGCCGACGCGCAGCTCCCAATCCTCAGCTTCACGCATCGCCGCTGCGGTCTCGGCCGGGAGAGGTCCGCGGTGCGCCGTGTCGAGGTAGATGCCAGCTCCCGTTGCCGGCAACAGCTCGCGCAGTCGAGCGACCTTCGCCTGCTCCTCGTCGGTCATGCCGGCGGCGCGGCTCCCGCCGCCGCCTGGATGCGGAAGCGGCCGCCAGATTCGAGCCGCTTGAAGAGCGTTTCGACATTGGAAACCGTGTCGATCTCGCGTACGTCCTTGTCCGGCCGCAGGCGGAAGATGCGCGGGAAACGCAGCGCGTATCCAGAGTCGTGGCGGTTGGAGCGATGGATCACGTCGAACGCGATCTCGACCACGATCGACGGCTCAACGACATAGAAGCGGCCCGTCCGCTTCAGCGTGTGCGCCTCGAACCACCTGGTCATCTCCGCGATCTCGGCGTCGGTCAGACCGCTGTACGCCTTGCCGATAGTGACGAAGCGACCGTCGCCGTCGGGACGGTCGTCGCGCACCGCGAACGTGTAGTCGGACAGCACGCCGTGACGCTTGCCGTGGCCGATCTCGACGCCGACGACGACGCAATCGATGGTCGCCAGCGGTCGCTTAAGCTTCATCCACCCGTAGCCGCGCCGGCCAGGGGTGTATGTGCTTTCCGGGTCCTTGACCATCAGGCCCTCGTTGCCGCGTTCCTGCGCCCCATCGAAGATCCTCTCCAGCTCCTCGCTCGTGGATACCGTCAGCAGGTTGGCCGTCGCCATCCCCGGCACCTTTGGCAGCTCCAGCGCGTCTAATCGTTGGCGCCGTTCGCGCAACGGCAGACGCAGAGTCGGTTCCACGGCGGCGCCGCCACCCTTTCCGTGGGCGAGAATGTCGAAGGCGACGTAGATCACCGGGATCTGCGTCTGCATCTCAGCCGTTGGGTTCTTGCGTCCCAGCCTCGCCTGAAGCTGGATGAAGGGCAGGGCCATTCCGTCGCGAAAGGCCAGCAGCTCGCCATCCAGGATCCCGTCCCACGGGAGTTTTGCAGCCGTCGCGACGACCTCGGGATAGCCGTCGCTGACGTCATGCAAGTCGCGGCTGTAGAGCCGGACGACGTCGCCCTGCTTGTGCAGCTGGGCGCGGATGCCGTCGTACTTGTCCTCGGTCCACACCGGCGCGCCGAGGCGGGTCAGCACCTCGTTCTCGTCCGCCACTGGATAGGCGAGCATCGACTTGAGCGGACGGAACACCTGCAGCTCGGCCGCGCCCAGGCGGTCGTCCCGAGCCAGCTCGGCGGTGTGTCCCAGATCGCCCGTGAGCATGCCCGCCCATTGGACGTCGGCCAGCGGGCGATCGAATGCCGCGGCAACAGCCGCCTCGAGGTGCCCCTCGCGCAAACCAATGCGCAGGTCCCCGCTCAACACCTTGACCACTGACTTGGCTGTCATCGGATCGCAGCGATCGAGCAGCTCGCGTAACGGCGCCTGCTTGGCCTGTCCCCGAGCCGCGGCGATGGCGGTGAACGCCGCATCGGCCTCGACCAGCGTCGGCGCATCTTCAGGTGTGTGGCCATGAGCTGCGAACAGGTCGCCCAGCGCCTGTCCCAGGTCGGACGATTCGTTGTACGCGGCACCGAGAGCGCCGGGGCCCGCGCTGACGATCTGTTCGGCGACCGCGGCGATCGCCGCCCAGCCGATGCCGGAGGAGCGGGGATCACGCTCGGGAAACGGCCTGCCGGTGAGGTACGTCACCGCCAATGGCAACTCGGCGGGCGTGAGCGAGCGCAGGTACTCGGCGAGTGTCGAGACCTTCTCTTTCGTGCGTGACGTTGCCGCGATTCGGGCGGCGACCTCGCTCCAGCGGCGCATCCGGGCCGATGGTAGCCGTGGTATAGCATCCCGGCCGTGACCGCTCCCATTGGGCCCAGCGGCGAGTATCTCGACCGAGATCTCTGGCACCCGCCCCAGATCGTCGGCAACCTCGTCGCTCTGCGCCGCCCCGAGCCGAGCGACCTGACCGCTGTCGTGCGCTGGTATCGCAATCGCGAGATCGCTCGACTGACCCGCTACCAGGCTCGCCCGATGAGCCAGCCTGAGGTCGAGCGCTTCTTCCAGCTGCGGATGCTGGCGCCAGACGCCCTCGCCTATTCGATCGTCGAGCTGCCCGAATGGAGGCTGGTCGGCTTCACCACCTTCAGCTCGCTTGACGGCGACAACGGCTCGGTCATGTTCCACATCACGATCGGCGAGCGCGATGCCTGGGGGCGCGGTCTGGGCACGGAGGCGACCGAGCTGATGCTCGGGCATGCGTTCGAGCGTCTCGGCCTGCATCGCGTAGGCCTGTCGGTGTTCAGCTACAACCTGCGCGCCATTCGCGCCTACGAGAAGGCCGGCTTCCGGACCGAGGGGCGACAGCGCGAGGCGATCCTGCGCGACGGCCGCTACTGGGACGAGGTCCAGATGGGCGTGCTGGCCACCGAGTGGCTCGATCGTCGATACGGCCGGGCGGAGGTCGCCGACCAGGCTCTGGCGCGTTGAGCAGCGCCGGACCGCACGCCGAGGCGGCGCGGCAGGAATTTCGGGAGTTGATCGATCAGAAGGGCCATGCGGTCAACAACGCGCGGGCTGCGCTCGCCAGGTTGGAGGTCGCCTTCGCAGAGGGCGCGCTGGTTCGGACGCCCGCGGTCGATCAGGCGCTGGCTGACCTTCGCCTTGCACTCGAGCAGGACGACGGCCAGAAGCTCGGCGGCAAGAGCGCCGAGGCCGCTCGATTCATCACCCGCGCCCTCGCCCGCTTGATCGAGGACGCCTAGGCATGCTCGGCCTCGATGCGCACCACGATGGTGTGCCAGGTGTCGTTCATGTAGCCCTTTGGATTCCAACGCTCGGTCATGTCTGCCGGCTGGGTCGCGCCGGATGTGTCTGAAGCGCGGACGGTGATGCGGTGATCACCTGGCTCGATATGTAATTGAGCCCGCCAGCGAACCCAGACGTCTTTCTCGCAGGCGTCGAGCAAGTCCGCCGTTTGCCACTCTGCTCCGTCGACGCGCACCTCCACGCTGTCGATCGCGCATCCGCCGGATGGGGTCGCGTAGCCAGGAGCCTCGAACCCAGCGCCAATACTGACCCAGCCGTCGCGGGGAGCCGATATGAACGAGTTGAGCTGGCTACGCTCGAAGCTGTTTGTTTGCTGTCGTCTCGAGGTACTGGTCCGCGCCCCGTTGCGGGTCGATCGCGACTGCTTCGTCGGCAGAGGAGGCGAGATAGCTCCAATTGCCCAGCGATCGGGTCGGAACGCGACGATCTCGAGCCCATCGAACTCGAGCGTGCGCACGTCTTCGGGCTGGATCATAGGCAACGCTCCTCGGCGAGAGCGACCATGATGCCACGGCCCGCTCCTTCAAAACGATCTTTGTCTAGCTTATCGCTAGACAAATGGACCACCGCGAATGTGCCGGTTCGCTCGTACGCAGACCTAGCGAGGCGGCGTCAGTCGCAGAGGAAGTACGCGCGCGCACCTTGGTGGCGTTCAAGGGTGATCACGGCGCCTAGAGGCGTTCGCAGCTCCAAGCTGTTCGGATCGGTCAGCTCGACAACCGTCGGCGTCGCGTTGATCAGCTCGCCCAACTGACCCTCGGTCAGCGGGCCTCCCTGGCCGTCATGGCCAGCAATGGGATCCCACAGCGCACCGTCGATGTCGATCGGCGACATGAGCCCGCAATGCCCGAGTGCAAAGTTCTTGGCGACGTTCAGCTCCAGCTCGCCGAGTCGGCTGTGGGACTCGACCATCGCGGTCGCGTCTGCCGGGCCTGGAATGCCGGCGACATTCGCCGACAGCGGCCTTAGCGTGGGTGCTGGCAAAGGCGAGGCCGTGGGCGGCGTTACCTGCGTACCGCAACCAGACGCGAAGACGATTACGGCAACGACGACGAGGGCGAAGCGCATGTCCCCCAGACGGCCTCCCCGTCGAACGGTTCCTCGCGATGCTTAAACTCGGCTGCGATGAGCAGCTTTATCGGTCGGCCACCGCGCGTGAGCGAGGAGGCGAAGAAACGGATCCCTCCGGGCCAGTACTTCACCGAGAAGTGGCCGGTGCTCCACTACGGCTCCGTGCCGCGCGTCGATCTCAAGACGTGGGATTTCAAAGTTTGGGGTGAGGTCGACAACCCTTTCGAATTCGGCTGGGCCGAGTTCAAGACGATGCCGCGCAAGCCGTTGCACACAGACATTCATTGCGTCACGCGCTGGTCGCGGCTCGATATGGACTTCGAGGGCGTGCCCATCCAGGTGATCCTGGACCGCGCGAAGCTCCGGCCGAGTGCGCGCTTTGTAGTCGTCCACGCCGAGCAGGGCTACACGACCAACCTGCCGCTATCAGTCGTCGATGACGACGACGTCCTGCTGGCCGACATCGCCGATGGCGCCCCGCTCACACCCGACCACGGATATCCACTCCGGCTCGTCGTCCCCAAGCGCTACTTCTGGAAGAGCGCCAAATGGGTTCGCGGCCTCCAGTTCGTCGCCGCCGACCGACCCGGTTTCTGGGAGCGCTACGGCTACCACAACGACGCCGACCCCTGGCAGGAGCAACGCTTCAGCGACGACTAGCGGGCCGAATCAAAAACGGCGAGCCTCGCGGCTCGCCGTCTAGCAGATCTAAAAGTCGATCAGTGGTGGCAGGCGCCTGCACTGCCGGCCGAGTCGGCCGTTCGGAAGGAGCTACCGCAGCC
>JBPCLD010000103.1:0-3175 GCA_051003655.1 Candidatus Limnocylindrales bacterium
CCTGCCCCCACCCCCAGTTGGGCCCAGCTCACCTGACGGGCGCAGGAAGCTTTTCGCATTCCTGCTCACGCCGCCGGCGCTATTTCTGGCGCTGTTCCTCGTCGCCCCACTGCTGCTCATGGCCGCCCTGAGCTTTCGCGCCGACCTGAGCGGTCCCCTGCTCGAGCCATGGGCGCCAACGCTCGAGCACTATGCGGAGCTGATCGAGACGCCGAGCTTCCTGAGGTTGCTGGGAACTTCGACGGTCATCGCCGCCATCGTCGGCGGCCTGGCCACGCTGCTCGCCTTCCCGCTGGCCTATTTCCTGCGTTTCCGGGCGGGTAGCCGGGCAACGCTGTATCTGCTCCTGTTGCTGCTGCCGTTCTGGACCAGCTACCTGCTGCGTGTCGTGGCGTGGCGGCTGATGCTCGGCCAGGAAGGGGTGGTCAACTCCTTCCTGATGTCGGCCGGGCTCATCGCCGAGCCGATCACGGAGCTGCTCTGCAACCGGACGGCGGTGATGGTCACTCTCGTCTACGTCTGGATACCGTTTGCAGCCTTGCCCATCCTGGCCGCCCTCCAGCGCGTCGATCCGGCCCTCCACGAAGCCGCGGGTGATCTGTACGCACGTCCTCGTGACCAGTTCCTGCGGGTCACCCTGCCGCTCAGCATGCCCGGCGTACTGATCGCCTTCTTCATGGTCTTCATCCCAACCGTCGGGGAGTATGTGACGCCGATGCTCGTGGGCGGACCCGGCGGGTCGATGTACGGGAGCATCATCCAGGACTTCTTCACGCGCGCCGCGAACTGGCCGTTCGGCTCAATGCTGGCCATGGTCATGCTCGTTGCGACGCTCCTCTTCACGGCCCTTGCCGCGAGGCTCATCAATGTGCGCCGCTTTCTGCCGCGATGAGCGCGCACACCGAGCAACCTCGACGCACTCGTTCCCTGCGGACCACGGGCCGCGGGCTGCGCGGCTACTACGTGCTGCTACTCGCGCTGCTGTACCTGCCGATCGGGATCCTGTTCATCTTCTCCTTCAGCGCGAACACGTCGATCAGCTTCCCGCTGCGCGGCTTCACCCTCGAGTGGTACCAGAAGGTGTTCGCGGACAGATCCCTCCTGGAAGCTGTCTGGAACAGCATCCTGGTCGCATTTGCCAGCAGCACCGTCGCCACCGCCCTTGGCACCGCTCTTGCGCTGCTTCTCGTGCGGTACAACTTCCGGGGCAAGCAGGTTCTCGCCGCTCTGGCAGTTCTGCCGCTCATCGCTCCGGCAGTTGTGCTCGCCGTTGCCCTTCTGATCCTGTTCCGCGCGTTCGACCTGTCGCTCTCCATCGTCACCATCGGCGTCGCCCACGTTGTCGTGTCGCTCCCCTTCACCGTCCTGATTGTCTTTGCACGCCTGGTCGGCTTTGACCCGTCACTCGAAGACGCGGCCATGGATCTCGGCGCCAGCTACGCCACCACCCTGCGCCTGATCGTCCTACCGATCATCGCCCCGGCCGTCCTGGCCGCGTGGCTGGTCGCATTCACGGTCTCGTTCGACGAGGTCGCCCTGTCGCTCTTCCTAGCCGGCCGAGATGCCACGTTCCCGGTTTACCTCGCGGGGCACATCCGCTTCACCGGCAACATACCTGTCCTCGTCGCCGCGGCCGTGCTCATGACCATGGGCAGCCTCGCCCTGGTGCTGATCGCCGAGCGCGTGCGAAGGCGCTGATGGAGTCGCGCGAGAGGCACCAGCCCGAGTTGATTGACGTCACGCGAGGTCCGACCGCCTCGCAGACAGCCGGGCTCACGCTCGCGGCAGCCCGCGCGATCATCGAAGCAGTCAAGTCCGAGGCACGAGCACTCGGCGTTCCGGTTACCTGCGCAGTCGTTGATTCCGGCGACCAGTTCGTCGCCTTCGAACGCATGGATAGCGCCGACCTGGTGGGCATCACCCTTGCCCGGGACAAGGCTTTCACCGCGCTCGTGAAACGCATGCCGACGCGCGACCTGGCCCTGGTGTCACAGCCGGGAACGCTTGAGTCGACCCGCCACTGCCGGCGCACGCGCTAACCAACAGACCGATTACAAGCGTGATGCCTGTTGATCTGAACTGATGCCCGGACATTGCGCTCCTCCGACTTCGGGGCGGCGCGACGTGCGCCACACCATACTGACCCGCGCGGAGTTGCGAACGGGTCACATCGACGGAATCAGCCTGATGTCGCGGCTCCGACAGGCTCGGGCATACCCAGGCCGGCCTCAGTGGCCAGCGTTTCGGCAACGTCGGTTCGCTCCCACGGCAGGTCCCGGTCCGGCCGGCCGAAGTGGCCGTATGACGCCGTCTGACGGTAGATGGGCCGGCGCAGGTCGAGCTTGTCGATAATGGCGCCAGGACGCAGGTCGAAGTGTGAGTCGATCAGGCCCAGGATCCGCTCGTCGGACACCTTCCCCGTGCCATACGTCTCGATCGAGATCGAGATGGGCTTGGCAACGCCGATGGCGTAGCTGATCTCAAGCTCGAAGCGGTCGGCTAACCCAGCTGCGACGACGTTCTTGGCGACCCAGCGAGCAGCGTAAGCGCCCGACCGATCGACCTTCGACGGATCCTTGCCCGAGAAGGCACCGCCGCCGTGGCGCGCCATGCCGCCATACGAGTCGACGATGATCTTGCGCCCGGTCAGCCCGGCGTCGCCCATCGGACCGCCGATTACGAACCGGCCGGTCGGGTTTACGTGGACCTTGGGGTCAACTTCGCGCAGGTCGGCCGGGATGACCTCCTTGATGACCATCTCGATCATGTCGTCGCGTAGCCGGTCGTTGGCCACATCGTCGTCGTGCTGGGCGGCGATGACCACGGTGCGGACCGCGACGGGCTTGCCGCGGTTGTACTCGACCGTTACCTGCGACTTGCCGTCTGGGCGCAGGTAGTCGACCAGCTCCTGCTTGCGCACCTCGGCCAGGCGCTGCGCAAGTCGATGGGAGAGGGTGATCGGCAGCGGCATGAGCTCGGGTGTTTCGCGGCAGGCGAAGCCGAACATCATTCCCTGGTCACCGGCACCCTGGTCGTGCTTGTCGCTGCGGCCGCGGGTTTCGAGGGCATCGTCGACGCCACGCTTGATGTCGGGTGACTGCTCATGGATCGAGACGAGCGTGCCGCAGGTGCGGTAATCGAAGCCAAACCGGGCGTCGGTGTAGCCGATGCCGCG
>JBPCLD010000104.1:0-22602 GCA_051003655.1 Candidatus Limnocylindrales bacterium
GTCTTGGACGCACCCTTGGCGGCGGCCTTGGTCGGCGTCTTCGGCGCGGCGGCCGACGTGGCCGCTGTCGCCGCCGGCTTGTCGCTCGACGTGTCGCGCGTCGTTCGTGCGAGTGCGGCGCGAGCCTTGCCGGCTGCTGTCTGAGCGCCCTTGGCCTTCGTTGCGCGAGATGCGGCAATGCGCGCCGTGGCCTGCTCGGCGGCCGCGGCCTGGCTCGTGGGCCGGGCGACCTTCGCGCCCTTGGTCGGCGCGACGAGCCCGTCGCCGCCGAGCGTGGCGTTCACCTTGAGCATCAGCCGGCTCTTACGCCGATCGGCCGCGTTGCGGTGGATCGCGCCGAGCTTCGCCGCACGATCAAGCGCCGACACGGCGCGCTCGACAGCCTCGCGTACCTCGTCGCTCGCGCCGCCGTTCGAGGCCGCATCGGTCGCGGCGACCATGGCCTTGCTGATCAGCGTCTTTGCCGCCGTGCGGCGAGGCTGGTTGATCAGTCGACGGCGCTCCGTCTGGCGGACTCGCTTGATGGCCGAGGGCGTGCGTGCGCCGGTCCAGCCACGCTGGGAATGTGCCAAGGTGAACCTCTGGAATGTCTATTAGCGGCGCGGGGCGCGCGACGAGGGATGGTACCCGCAGTCGGGATGCAGTGTCCCGCGGCGAGGGCCCGCCGGCGGCGCTAGTGCAGCTTCGTCGCCGAGCGTCCGGGTCCCCGAAAGATCCCGACGAGCTCGCCCGCGGCCTGGGCGGAGGCAAGCAGCACGAGGGCGGGGATCACCCGCGCAACGCGCCCGAGGGGCTCGCCGCGGTGCAGCGCCGTGGCCAGGCGCTTGGCCGCGCGCGGCAGGGGCAGCGCGATCGCACGCACGGCGCGGCCCGTCGCGTCCGCCTGGGTCGCACGCCGGGTTCCCTCGAAGTGGCGGCCCGCGTAGTAATGAAGGCGTGTCGTGTTCCGGATGCCGCGTGACTGAAAGTGCCTGACCACGAGTCGATCGTCTGCCACGAGAATGCCGCCGGCCGCCTTGATCTGATCGTTGATGAGCGTCTCGATGGCGCGATCGCCCATCGGCGCCAGCGCCGCTAGAAGGGCGGACCGCTTGTACGAGACGTTGACCCCTGACAGGTACGGCACAGGCCCGGGCGGCAACGGCGCGAGAAACGGTGCGTGTCCGGCGTAGAAGCTTGCCCAATCGACGAGGTGATGAGGCGTGCCGTTGCGCACGGCGCCACCGATCGCAGCGGCCTCGGGATGCTCCTGGTGTGCGCGCAGGACTGCGGCGACCCAGCCGGGCGCGACGAGCACATGGTCTTCGGTCATCGCGACGATCTGCCCGAGCGCATCGCGATAGGCGCGCACGCGCATCTCCGAGATGTCCGCCCCCGGCATCTCGATCCAGCGCGTCGTCGGCCCCAGCTCACCCGGTGCCGGCGCCGGTCCGCCGCTGCCGTCGACGAGCACGATCTCAGCGCCGGCCGCCTCGGCCTGGTCGCGCAGCGGCTCATAGGCCTGGCGCAACGTTTGCCAGCCGTCGTTGGTCGCAATGGTCACCGTCAAGGGAGGTGTGTCGGAGGTCGCGTTCACGTGTGAACGATATTGCTTTCGACGGAGCGGCACAGGCGCGTCGGTATACTCCCGCCCCCGTGATCCCCCAGGCGCGTCTGCGCAACTTTTCCATCATTGCCCATGTCGATCACGGCAAATCAACGCTCGCCGACCGCCTGCTCGAGCTGACGCACACGATCGAAACGCGGCTGATGACCAGCCAGGTCCTGGATTCGATGGACCTCGAGCGCGAGAAGGGCATCACGATCAAGGCGCGCTCGGTCAGGCTCGACTACGACGCGCGGGAAGGCCAGCGCTACGGGCTCAACCTCATCGACACGCCCGGCCATGTCGACTTTTCGTATGAGGTCAGTCGCAGTCTCCAGGCGTGCGAGGGAGCGATCCTCGTCGTGGACGCGGCGCAGGGCATCGAGGCCCAGACGCTGGCCAACGTCCACCTCGCTCTCGCCCAGGGATTGGTCATCGTTCCGGTGATCAACAAGATCGATCTGCCGTCAGCCCAGCCCGACCTTGTCATGGAGGAGCTGGAGAGCATCCTGGCCATTCCGCGCGAGGAAATCCTGCTCGTTTCGGCGAAGGACGGCACAGGCGTGCCCGAAGTCCTGGAGGCGATAGTTGCACGCATCCCGCCGCCGAAAGGCGATCCTGACGCCCCTCTCCAGGGCCTGATATTCGACTCCCATTACGACCCGTACAAGGGCGTGGTCGCATACGTCCGCCTGTTCGAGGGCCGACTCCGAGAGCACGAACAGGTCCGATTGATGGCTTCGGGCGCCCAGAGCGAGATCCTCGAGATCGGAGTCTTTCGGCCGCAGCTGGTGCCGGTCAAGGAGCTCGGCCCGGGCGAGGTTGGCTACGTCGCTACGGGGCTGAAGAGCGTCCGCGACTGCCAGGTCGGCGACACGATGACCAGTGCCCTGCGGCCCGCGTCGGCACCCGTGCCCGGCTATAAGCAGGCGAAGCCATTGGTGTTCGCCGGTCTCTACCCGGTGCAGGGCGAGGAGTATCCCGAGCTCAGGGATGCGCTCGAGAAGCTCCACCTCAACGACGCGTCTATCAGCTTCGAGCCGGAGACTTCGGTCGCCCTCGGCACCGGGTTCCGCGTCGGATTCCTCGGCCTGCTCCACATGGAGATCGTCCAGGCGAGGCTGGAGCGCGAGTTCGACCTGGACTTGATCGCGTCCGCCCCGTCGGTGGAATATCGCGTGCAGCTCACGGTCAACCGTGGTGAGGTGGTCGTCGATAATCCTGCCCGCCTGCCGTCAGTAGGCGAGATCGAATCAATCTCGGAGCCATGGGTGAAGGTCAGCGTGGTCACTCCCTCCCAGTACATCGGGACCCTGATGGAGCTCTCAACTGGCCGGCGCGGGACGTTCGACACGATGGAGTACATCGATCCCGAGCGTGTGCTGCTGACCTTTGAGCTGCCGCTGGCCGAGGTGATCGTCGACTTCTATGACCAGCTCAAGAGCCGCAGCCAGGGCTATGCCTCGCTCGACTACGAGGAGATCGGCTATCGCGATGGCGACCTGGTGCGGCTCGACGTTCTGGTCGCCGGTGAGCCGGTTGACGCGCTGTCGCTGATCGCCCACCGAGCGCGGGCGCTCACCGCCGGCCGGGTGCTGGTCGACAGGCTCAAGGAGCTGATTCCGCGCCAGATGTTCGAGGTACCGCTTCAGGCCGCGATCGGCTCAAATGTTGTCGCGCGCGAAACAATCAGGGCTATGCGCAAGAACGTGCTTGCCAAGTGCTATGGCGGTGACATCACGCGCAAGCGCAAGCTGCTCGAAAAGCAGAAGGCCGGCAAGGCGCGCATGAAGCGCGTGGGCTCGGTCGAGATCCCACAGGAGGCATTCCTGGCGGTGCTTCGCTCAACGGGCTCGGAGAGCTAGGGATGGCAGGGTCGATCGAGGGTCTTCTGCTCCTGGCGGTGGTCGGGCTGCTCATCGTCCTTCGTTTCGATGCGCGTCGTTTCGGCGCTGCCGAGTACGACGACGAGGAGGCGCCCGGCGGGCTGCGCACCTGGATGCGACGCCTGTCGTGGTACGCGTTCGGCCTCGCGCTGATCCTGGTCGTGTACTTCCTGCATCCGCAGCCACTGACAGTGCTGCACCTGCGCATGGGTGAGCCGCGCGTCACGTCGCTGCTGTATGGGCTGGCGTTGGGCGCACTGGGTGCCGCGATCGCCTTTGCTTACGCGTGGTGGCGCTTCCGGGAACTGCGGCTGCCGCCTGCCCGCAGGTACCCGGCCGGCCTGCTCAACTCGGTGGCCACTTCATTCATTGACGAAGCCACCTTCCGCGGCATCCTGCTCGGACTGCTGCTGGCTTCGAACTGGCCGGTGGAGCTGGCGATCGGCTTTCAGGCCGTGCTCTATGCGCTCGCCACCCGTCTGGCCGGCCGAGGTAGGTCGCGCGTGATGCTGCTGCTCTCGCTCGGTATCGCACTCGTGGGCGGCTGGCTGACCTTCGAGACGGGCGGAATCGGAGCAGCGTTCCTGGCCCATGCGCTGACCCGCTTCGCGGTCTTCATCGCAACCGGGCACGCTGGCCAGATACGCGGCGCGGCGTTCGACGAGGCTGATGCAATCGAGGAGACGACCGCGCAGACGCCGGTCGGGTGGGAGGTCGTTTCCGATCGCGAGCCCGGCGGCCCGCGCGACTATCGGTGGTGACTCGCACGGTGCCTGGCCCGGTGCCGGTCGCCCTTTACGTTCACTTCCCGTTCTGCCTGAGCATCTGCCCGTACTGCGACTTCGTCGTCTACGGCGGGCGCTCTGCGCGTGGGCCGGGCAATCAGATCGAGGCATTCGTCGACGCGCTCGTCGCCGAGGTCTCGCTGCGTGCCATTGACGCACCGCTGCGCAGCGTCTACCTCGGCGGTGGCACGCCGTCGCTGATGAGCCCGGATCAGGTCTCGCGCGTGCTGGCGGCCATCGACTGTGGATTCGGAGTTGCCGCCGCGGCCGAGGTGACCATCGAAGCCAATCCAGGCCCAAGCGAGCGCGGCGATCTGGCCGGGTTCCTAGCAGCAGGGGTCAACCGAGTGAGCATCGGCGCCCAAAGCATTGCCCCGGCTGAGCTTCAACGCTTGGGCCGCCGCCACTCGCCCGTTGACATTGCCGACTCCGTCGCCGCCGCGAGGGCCGTGGGCTTCGACAGCATCAGCCTCGACCTGCTGTACGACGTTCCCGGACAGACGCTCGATTCATGGCGACAGACCCTGGTTGCGGCTCTCGCTCTCGAGCCGGACCATATCTCCGCCTACGCGCTGGCCCTGGATGATCCCGAGGCCGAGGGCCTGGTCGGCCTGACCGGCGACCACCTCCCTGTGCGACCCGGTGCGCGGCGCTGGCGCGAGCGTGCCCGACAAGAGCAGGACGAGGGGCGCGCTGCACGGCTCTACGAGATCGCCGACGAGTCGCTGAGCGCGGCGGGGCTCGCCTGGTACGAGGTATCGAACTGGGCACGGCCGGCGAGGGCCAGCCGACACAACATGTCGTACTGGATGGGCGACGCGTGGGAGGCGGTTGGCCCTGGCGCTCACGCTTTCAATGGGGTGCGAACTCGCCGCTGGAACGCCGCTCGACTCGATGGCTATCTGTCCGCCCTGACGCCGGCCGACGGATCTGCGGGCAGGCTGCCCCCTGGCGGATCCGAGACGACCGATGAGCCGACTGCGACTGCCGAGCTGGCGATCCTCCGGCTGCGGACCGGGTTCGGTTTGCCGGTCGAGATTGCGTCGCGCTCGCAATTCCGCGCGGCGTTGTCGTGGGCACGTGCGAACGGCCTGACTGAGCCGACCGGCGCTGGTTCGACACGACTGACGCGCCGCGGGCGACTTCTGTCCAACGAACTGTTTGCTCGGCTCTTGCCCGACACGTCGTCTGCGGCGGCCTGATTAGCCGCCTACGCCCTTGTTCGCGCCGAGCGAACAGGCACCTGGCAGGCGCGATCAGTCCTCGATCCCGACCGACTCGACGACCGGGTCCGCCAGCTCGCGGGTGCGGTCCCACGCTGCATCAGGATCAACGCTCCTTGCTAGGAAGTGGCCGCTGTCTCATGGGGTGGAACAGCCCGAATTGGCCAACACATCGCGAGTCAACGGCCACCCGCCAGGGCGACTTGCAAGCCCGTGGCTCGTTGACCCATGCTTCGGCCAGTTGTAAGATGCGCCAGAACGGTTAGCACTCCACCGATGAGAGTGCTAATCACCGAACCCACCGCTGAACACGCTCCGAAAGCAGAGTAAGGACACATGGCGCGTCGCAAGGACCGCCCGTCCGGCCCGCTTGATCCGCGTTCGCAGGCAATCCTGCGGGCTGTCATCGAGGAATACGTAACCACCGCACAGCCCGTCGGCAGCCAGGCGCTGGTCGACCGCTTCCGGCTGGGCGTGAGCTCGGCCACGGTGCGCAACGTGATGGCCGAGCTGGAGGCCGCCGGGTTCCTGACGCACCCCCACACCAGCGCTGGCCGTATCCCCACCGACGCAGGCTACCGCGTGTACGTCGAGTCGATCGCACCGCAGATCAGCCTGGCACCAGTCGAGCGGCTCATGATTCGCCACCAGTTTGGGCAGGTCGAGTTCGCCAGCGAGCAATGGTTCCGTCTCGCGGCAGCCACGATCGCCGGCGTGACCCACGCTGCCGGCCTGGCCACGCCAGCGAAGCCAACAACTTGCCGGTTGCGCCATATCGATCTAGTTGCCCGCAGCACGCGGACGGCGAGCCTTGTCGTGGTCCTGGCCGAGGGCTCGGTCAAGCAGGAGCTAGTGCCGCTCGACGAGCCGTACGACCAACCTGAGCTCGACGATGTCGCAGGCCTGCTCAACGCCGAGCTTGGCGGCAAGTCGGCGCGCCAGGTCGCCCATCGCGTCGAACAGCTGGCCGCTGATCCGGACGCGCCCACGCTCGGCCTCCGCATCAGCCAGCGGATCGAAAAGCTGATGCGCGAGCTGGACGCCGAGGCGATCGAGGACGTCTTCTCCGACGGCCTGCTCAACGTCATGGAAGCGCCGGAGTTCAGCCAGAGCGAGAAGCTGCGCCGCGTCTTCGCTGTGCTGCAGAACCGCGATTACCTCGGCTCGCTCGTCGGCCGACTGGCGTCCACTGCTGAGGTCCAGGTGCTCATCGGCACCGAGAACGGCCCGGAGGAGATGCGCGACGTTTCGCTGGTTCTCGCCACGTACGGACAGCGCGGCCGCGCCCTGGGCGTGGTTGGCGTGCTCGGGCCGACGCGGATGGCCTATCCGCAGGCGATCGGAACGGTGCGCTACGTGAGCGGGCTGATGAACGAGCTGGTGGAGCAGCTGTACAGATGACCGAACGACGACGAACCCGCGCCGAGGAGCGCATCGAGGACCTCGACACCTCGCCGCGGGCCTTGACCGGCCAGATCGAAGAGCTCCAGCGGCAGCTGGCTGCGGCCGAGCAGGATGCCTCGGACAACAAGGCTGGTTGGCAGCGTAATGCGGCCGACTTTGCCAATTACCGCCGGCGGACGGAGCAGGACCGTGAGCAGATGATTGGCCTCGCCAACGAACTGTTGCTGTCGAAGCTGCTGACGATCTCCGACGACTTTGATCGGGCGATTGCGAACATGCCCCCCGAGTTGCGCGGCGTGAGCTGGGTCGACGGCATCGCCGCCATCGACCGCAAGCTCCGCCTGCTGCTGGACTCGGAAGGACTGACGCCGATCGAGGCGGTCGGCAAGCCATTTGATCCTCACGAGCACGAAGCCGTCGTGCAGGAAGAAACCACCAGCGTGCCCGAAGGCACAGTCACCGCAGAGCTACAACGCGGCTACCGCATCCGCGACCGGGTACTACGACCGGCAATGGTCGCTGTGGCCAAGGAACCCGCCACCGGCGCTCGCACCGACGGCCATTCACGTCATGAAAGCGCCGGCGACGGCGGATCCGAAGGAGTCAACTAATGGGCAGAATCATCGGCGTAGACCTGGGCACGACAAACTCCGTGGTGGCAGTCATGGAGGGCGGCGAGCCGACCGTCATTCCGAGCGCTGAGGGCGGCCGGACCATCCCCTCGGTTGTCGCGTTTACCAAGACGGGCGAGCGCCTGGTAGGCCAGGTGGCGAAGCGCCAGGCGATCACGAACCCGGCCAACACGGTCTTCTCGATCAAGCGTTTCATGGGCCGTCGATGGGACGACCCAGAGGTCCAGAAAACGATCAAGCTCGTTCCCTACAAGGTCGAGAAGGACCCCAAGAGCGACGGCGTCGTCGTCGTGCTGACGGACGGCAAGAAGTACACGCCGCCCGAGATCAGCGCGATGATCCTTCAGAAGCTGAAGGCGGACGCCGAGGCGTACACCGGCGAGAAGATCACCGAAGCGGTGATCACCGTGCCGGCGTATTTCGATGACACGCAGCGGCAGGCGACGAAGGATTCCGGCCGCATCGCCGGGCTCGACGTCAAGAGAATCATCAACGAGCCGACCGCGTCCGCGCTCGCCTACGGCCTCGACAAGAAGAAGGACGAGCAGATCGCCGTCTACGACCTGTGCGGCGGTACATTCGACATCTCCATCCTCGAGCTGGGCGACGGCGTTTTCGAAGTCAAGGCGACGAACGGTGATACCCACCTGGGCGGCGATGACTTCGATCAGCGCGTCATCGACTGGTTGCTGACCGAGTTCAAGAAGGACCAGGGCATCGACCTGGCCAAGGACCAGCAGGCCCTCCAGCGACTCAAGGAAGCAGCCGAGAAGGCCAAGATCGAGCTGTCCTCCACGACGCAGACCGAGATCAACCTGCCCTACGTCACGGCCGATGCCGAGGGCAACCCGAAGCACCTGGTAATGACGCTTTCGCGCGCCAAGCTCGAGGACCTGGTCGCCGACCTGATCGATCGAACCAAGGGTCCGGTCCAGGCAGCGCTGAAGGACGCGGGCCTTAAGCCGTCCGAGATCAACGAGGTGATCCGCGTCGGCGGTCAGACGCGCATGCCGGCGGTCGTTGAGGCGGTCAAGTCCATGTTTGCCGGTAAGGAGCCGCACAAGGGCGTCAATCCGGACGAGGTCGTCGCGATTGGCGCGGCGATTCAGGCAGGCGTGCTGGCCGGTGACGTCAAGGACGTGCTGCTGCTCGACGTGACCCCGCTGTCGCTTGGCATCGAGACGCTGGGCGGCGTCATGACCACGCTGATCGAGCGCAACACGACCATCCCGACCTCCAAGTCGCAGGTTTTCTCGACCGCCTCGGACAACCAGCCACAGGTCGAGATCCATGTCCTGCAGGGCGAGCGCGAGATGGCCGGTGACAACAAGACGTTGGGCCGGTTCATCCTCGACGGGATCCCGCCCGCGCCGCGGGGAGTGCCGCAGGTCGAGGTCACGTTCGACATCGACGCCAACGGCATCCTCGACGTGCGCGCCAAGGACCGCGCCACGAGCAAGGAGCAGACCGTACGCATCACTGCCTCGTCGATGCTCTCCAAGGACGACGTGGACAAGATGGTCCGCGACGCCCAGGAGCACGCCGAAGAGGACCGCAAGCGGCGCGACGAGGTCGAGACGCGCAACCAGGCCGATGCTCTGGCCTTCCAGGCCGAGCGGACGCTGCGCGACCTGGGCGACAAGGTGTCGTCAGAGGACAAGGCCGATGTCGAGGCCAAGATCACGTCGTTGCGCGAGGCGCTCAAGGGTGACGATCTAGAGGCCATTCGGCAGCGCTCCAGCGAGCTGGCCGAGTCCCTGACCCGGGTTGGCTCTGCCGCCTATCAGGCCAGCGCCTCGGCTGACACGGACGGCACCGGTCCTTCCGGAGAGTCGGCCGGGGACGGCGCAGGCCCGCCCGCGGGAGATGCCGAGGGCAGCGAAGCCGACGAGGCAGTCGAGGGCGAGTTCAAGGAGGTCTAGCCGCTAACCAGCGGCGGTGGGACCTGGGCGGATCTGGCTGCGGATCGGACAACAAGCCAGTCATCCTCGTTATGCGCACTATGCGTGACGTGGGGGCGTTGATCCGGCGCCGGTCGGGCCCAGTTGGGCGGAGTCAAGGGCAGCGTGCGGTTCGAGCACGCCGTACACGTGGATTTGTCATTGAGACAGGCGATCGAAGCACTGGCAGCCGGCTGTGGAAAGGGTGCTGCCGTGGGCTGACGCGAAAGGCCTGACAGGGACGTCGCACGCGAGGCAGCGGATCTGGCGCGCGCCTTCGAGGGCCGGCTCGATGTCGACGAACTCCGCCAGCTGACCGAGACCGCCGCGCGCATGGGCGGCCGCTGACCCGTCCCACCACCCGCACCCTGACTTACGAAGGGCCGTCGTTGAGGAGGCGACGGCCCTTCCCTACTGCGGCGTAGGGCGCCGCCGGTTGAGGGAAATCCAGGCCTCAGGGTCGGCAGTCAGCTCGAGCACGCTGTCGGGCAGATCTTCGTCGACCAGATCCTGAAGGCTCGTCGTTTCGAGCACTCGCCGAAGGCTCGCTCGTACGGCAACCCACACATCGCGCAGTGCGCGCGCGTGCCCCGCGTACTCGACCGTCTCGACGCGCTCGCCGCGGACATTGGCCAGCGGCCCATCCACCGCGCGGATGACATCGGCGACGCTTATGTCGGCCGCGGGCCGCGCCAGGGCATAGCCACCTTCTGCGCCGCGCGTGCTCTTGACGATGCCGGCGTGTTTCAGCTCGAGCATGATCGTCTCGAGGAACTTGGATGGGATCTTTTGCAGCTCGGAGATCTGGTCGCGCTTGAGAGGGCGCGAGCCGGCGGCAGCAGCCAGCTCGGCGGCGGCTCTCACTGCGTAGTCAGCCTTGGCAGAAACCCTCACCCGCTAATTGTGTCGGATGCGGATGGCTACCAATGGATGAACAGCGGCATGCCCGGGGCGAGCGTCATCGCGGCGATGACGACGAGGTACGCACCGAAGAGAAGGACGCCGACATAAAGATGGACCCGGATGTTGACCGCCATGACCGACATCAAGCCGTACGGCTGGTCGTAATAGCGGACAAGACCGTCGCGCACGCGCCTCACCAGGGGCAGCGGAAGCAGTGCCAGCAGGGCGGGTATCGGCAGCGCGCCGACCAGAACACCGAGCAGGATCACGGCAAACGCCAACACCGCCGCAACCAGGTAGGCGTTGATCACCGTTTCCCGCGGCAGCATGACGGGCAGGGTGCGCTTGCCGGCGTGGCCGTCCGCCGGTCTATCGGGAACCTCGTTGACGTACAGGATCATCGCCACGAGCAGGGCAATCGGAATGGACGCCACAAACGGCTCCGGACGGAGCACGCCCAGGGTCTGGACGACGTATGCGCCGACCAGCATCAGCGGGCCAAAGCCAATGGCGGTGGTCAGCTCACCGAGTCCGCGATAGACGAGTTTCAGCGGCGGCGCCGTGTAGAAGAGGCTGAGCAGGATGCCCAGCACGCCGATCACGAGCAGCGCGTTCGAATATCGCGTCACCAGCAGGATCAGCCCGACACCGATGGCGATTGCGTAAAACCCAATCGAGATCGCCGACATCCGCCTGAGCGACACCAGCCCGTACTGGATGACGCGCGAGCCGCCACTGAACTGGGTCGGGTTGATGTTGCGTTCGTCGGCGCCCAGGCGCGCATCGAAGACATCGTTGGCGACGTTGAGCGCGAGGTGCACGGCGGCCGCGCCGATCAGAGTGAGGATTGCGGCAAAGAGATCGAAGTAAGCGTGGGCGGCGGCGATCGCGATCCCGATCGACACGGGCACGAACGTTGCCGACAAGAACGGCAGCCTTGTGGCGCGAAGCGTCAGCCAGCCGAGCGAAAGCTGCGGCCGGATCAGCCGGCCGGCCTCGGCCGAGATGCGCTCGAAGTAGCGGCGTGACTGTCCCACCTGGCGCTCCGCGTACTCGGGGAAAGGGACGGTCTGCTCATCCCAGCCCCAGGCGCCAGTCGGCACGAACGTAAGTCTGCCGCGCGGGTTTCTGCCGGCATGACCCCAGAGCGTGACGTGGCGCCGTTCGTCGTAGCCGATCCCGGGCTGTGGCCGGATATGGCTTCCGGTCAGGCTGATCTCCGCACCGAGCGGAACGTCGAGCCCAGCGGGAGGGTCGAACGTCACAATGCCGGTCTCCAGATCGATGTCTGTGCCGATGGCAGCGCTGATTGGATAGCCGTCGTCGCCGACCCAAGTCAGAAGGGCAAACGGGAAAGCTGTCAATCGCTGGAGACCCTCTGCCGGCTCGAACATTGCGACGCCTGACTGGACATCCATCTCAGGCCGCCACCGGCTTGGCGCTCGTCGGCGGCGCGCTCGTCACCTGCGGCGCGTGCGATGCGTCACCGAGTGGCCAGTAGAACACGCGCCGGGGAACGACCTCGATCACCGATCGTTCGAAGAACAGTGGGAACGCCACCCGAGCCTTCAGGAACTGGAGAATGACGGGCTCCTTTGCCGCCCACAGTGGCAGGACTCGTTCCCAGTCGGTGTGCGGATCGCCATCGATCACTCGGGCATCGCCCTGGATGGTGGCGCGGTCCGTCCGACCACCGAGTGCGACGGGATCGCTGAGGGAAAGCGAGACGCGCGGGTCGCCCTTGAGGTGCTCGAGCTTGCGCGAGAAAAGGATGCTCGAGGTCATCAGCATCTTCTCGCCGTCCCACATGGGGATGAGCGGGTAGGTCATCGGCCGGCCGTCGCCTCTGATGACGGTCAGCTCGGCCACCAATGCCGCGTCGATCAGCTCTGTGACAGGCTCAGGAATCCAGCTCAACTTGCTTGCTCCGATTCGGTGCGGCCACTGTCGTGTCCGCTTGGAAACTCAGGAGGCGATAGTAACACCTTTCTCCTCCGAACGGAGCAGCGCACCGTTGCGTCACACGGCACAAGAGACGGCCGAAATACCTGCCTACGCTCCGATCCGCAGGATCTCCGGTCGGACATCGGACGCTTCGGGATGGATGTCGGTCGCTTGTGCCGCCTCATGCAAAATCCGCTCGCGGGCGGTGTACGGTGCGATGCTCGGCCTGCGGCTACCATGCGCCGATGCCCAACCCGGAGCCCATCGGCGAGGCGTTGATCCGTGCCCGCGGCCTGACCAAAAGGTTCGGCAATTTCACCGCGGTCGACGGCGTCGACTTCGACGTCGCCACCGGCGAGTCGTTTGGTTTCCTCGGACCGAATGGCGCCGGAAAAACCTCGACGATGCGCATGATCGGCGCCGTCTCACCCCGGTCTGGCGGTGATCTCACGGTCCTCGGAACGGACCCGGAGGTCAATGGGCCGCGCATCCGTGCGCGGATCGGCGTCGTGCCGCAGATGGACACGCTGGACACGGAGCTCACCGTTCTCGAGAACCTCCTCATCTACGGCCGCTACTTCGACATCTCCTATGCCGAGGCGCGTCGCCGGGCGATGGAGCTGTTGGAGTTCGTGCAGCTGACGGACCGCGTCAGCAGCCTGGTCGAGCCGCTTTCTGGCGGCATGAAGCGGCGGCTGACGATTGCCCGGGCGCTGATCAACGAGCCCGACCTGCTCCTCCTGGACGAGCCCACGACGGGGCTAGACCCGCAGGCCCGCCACCTCGTGTGGGACCGCCTCTACCGCCTCAAGCAGGGCGGCACGACGCTCGTCCTGACGACCCACTACATGGACGAGGCCGAGCAGCTGTGCGACCGGCTCGTCGTGATGGACAAGGCCAAGATCGTCGCCGAGGGCTCGCCGCGGGCGCTCATCGAGCAGTACTCGACGCGCGAGGTGCTCGAGCTGCGCTTCCCGGTTGGCGTCCAGGAAACGCTGAATGGCAAGCTCGATGGCCTGGGCGATCGGATCGAGCACCTGCCCGACCGCGTGCTCGTGTACGCCGCCGACGGTGAGGCAGTGGCCAACGTGGTCCACGAGCGCGGACTCGAGCCGGAAACGATGCTCGTGCGCAGAAGCAGCCTCGAGGATGTCTTCCTGCGCCTCACCGGTCGAACCCTGGTCGAGTAGATAGATGAGCGTCGTGGCCGGGGCCCGAAGCGCAGGGTTCCGCATTCCGGGCGTCCGCAAGCTGGAGCACAGCCTGCTTGTCTACCGGCGCGTCTGGCGGGGCACGTTCTTCGGAACGCTCGTGTCCCCGGTCCTCTACCTGTCGGCGATGGGCGTCGCCCTGGGGAGCCTCGTCCCGACGATGACCGTCTTCGGCGGAGTTCCCTATCTAGTCTTCCTGGCGCCCGGCCTTCTCGCGGCCCAGGCAATGCAGACGGCAACGCAGGAATCATCGTGGCCGCTGTTCGCCGGCTTCAAGTGGAACAAGACGTTCGAGGCCATGATCGGCACCCCCCAGGGAGTGCGCGACATCGTGATCGGCCACCTGTATTGGCTGGTGGTGCGCGTCGGGATAGTCACAGGCGTATTTCTCACCGTCGCGTTCCTGTTCGGAGCAGTGAACTCGCCCACGGTCATCCTCGCCTGGCCGGCGGCGATCCTGACCGGCGTCGCGTTTGGAATGCCGATGGCGGCCTGGACCGCCTCGCGCAAGACAGAGCAGTCGTTTGCATTCGTGTTCCGATTCATCGTCACCCCGCTGTTCCTGTTCAGCGGCACATTCTTCCCGCTCGAGCAGCTACCCGAGGCAGTCCGCGGCCTCGCCTGGCTGACGCCGCTCTTCCACGGCGTCTCGCTGACCCGCGCCCTGGCGATCGGGCATGACCTCAACATCGTCACTCTCACGATCCATGCGCTGGTGCTCATCGCACTCGCTGCCGTGGGGACGTGGCTTGCGTTTCGAACCTTCAAGAAGCGGCTGGTGGTCTGACGATGGCTGCGACGACGGCGCCTGACAGCAGCGTCACCCGAGTCCTGCCTTTCGGCAGCCGACACTCGGTTCACATCCTCGAACGCAACCGGTTCATCTTCCGGCGCGGCTGGATGGTCATCTTCTCCGGCTTCTTCGAGCCGGTGTTTTTCCTGCTCGGCATCGGCTTCGGGCTGGGCAGCCTGATCGGCACGGTCACCGGCCCCGACGGCTCGCAGATCCCCTATGCGATCTTCGTGGCACCGGCCCTGCTGGCGACGGCGGCGATGAACGGCGCGGTCTACGACTCGACCAACATGTTCTTCCGGCTGCGCTACGAGAAGGCGTACGACGGCATGCTCGCTACGCCGATGAACGTCGGTGACATCGCGCTCGGCGAGGTGATCTGGGCGCTTGGCCGCGGATCGCTATACGGGCTCGGCTTCCTGGTGGTCATGTTCGTCTTCGGCCTGGTGCCGTCGGTGTGGGGCGTGCTGGCGCTGCCGGCGTCGATGCTCATCGGCTTCGCCACCGCGGCCGCCGGGCTCGCGGCAACGACCTTCATGCGCTCGTGGCAGGACCTCGACCTGCTATTCGTCGTGACACTGCCGCTGTTCCTCTTCTCGGGGACCTTCTTTCCGATCACCACATACCCCGAACCGCTACGGACGATCGTCGAGTTCTCACCGCTGTACCGCGGCGTCGACCTGGTCCGATCGCTCACGACGGGAAATGTCGGCTGGGTGCAGCTGCTGGACGTCGCCTACCTGTTCGTCATGGGGCTGTTCTTCGTGTGGGTCGCCTCGCGCCGACTGGGGATGATGCTCCTCAAATAGGTTTGGCCCTTCGTCTAGATCACCGCGACGGCGCGTTCCATGGCCAGGTCTGAGCGCAGCTGGCGATCAACCAGTGCCCGTATGCGGTAGCCAACACCGACTCCCTGCGCCGAGAAGGTGGGTGGCGCGTCCGCCGGGACCGGCACGCGGATGGTCGTGCCCGTGCGAAACGCCGTCGGGTCGAGCGAGGTCCGGGTTGCGTGAAAGGCAGCTCCTCGAACAGCTTGCCATGCACCTCGACCCATTGTTCGCTGCGCGTGACCTTGCCCTGGTTGTCGCGGTCCTCCTTCGACTCCCGCTGCTCGGTTATGACAGCTCCCACCAGTCGCAGCATTGCGCGGCGAGCTGCGATATCGCGAAGCGCGGTGAGCTTGATGTGGCCCTCGATCGCCTCGCCGATCCGAACCGGGTGTTTGATTTCGATCGCCCCATCAAGCCCATCAGATCGCGGCTTGAGCATCTCCTCGATTGAGACAGCGGCGAGCGGATGGCTGCCCTGTGGGCCTGCGAGTCGCGACCCATCGACTGCGTCGAAGGGCGTGGGAGAGTTGCCGCGCTTACTGCTCCAACCCGCCAGGCCGGCCAGGCCGCCGAAAACGGCGCTGCTCCCGGACGCCATGACCGCGCCGCGAAATCCATCCATCCCGTGTTCTCCTCAGATCTTCGCAAGTGTTCCGAACAGTCTGCCTGCCCCGGCCGTCGCCGGCATCCAGTCAACCAGGTGCGCTCCGACGAACGATTTGTAGGCGGTAAGAGCAGCGCGCATCGCCGACACGAAACCTTCGGTCCGTCGTGGTGAGAAGCCGTCCTCCCACCAGATGCCAAGGATTCGCACGGTTCGTTCCGCGCGGTCCAGACGAGGCTCAAAGCGACCGACGAGACGGTCGCCGAACAGGATCGGGAGGACGTAGTAGCCCCACCGCCGTTTCCTTTCCGGCACATAAACCTCCCAGATGTAGTCGAAGCTCCACACCTCGCGCAGGGAGCGCCGATCCCAGAGCAGCGGATCGAGAGGCGCGATGAAGGCCACGCCCGGGTTGCCTATGGCGCGCGCGTCGGCGGACTTATTCAGAAGCTCAAGCTCGTCGCTCATGAAATAGCGGACGCCATTGACTCCCTCGACCTCAACCGGAGTCAGCAGCCCCTGATCGACCAGCTCAGCCGTTCGCCGTGCACGCTCCGGAGCAAAGCCCGTGCCCAGCATCAGCTCGGCCGGGGCGGACGGCGAGGTCAGCCCGGCGGCGCGAAAACGCGAGAGCAGCCGGTGGCGCATCCCGTCCTCGGCCGACTCGCGCCGGCGCAGGAGGTCCTCGGAGACCAGGTTTTCAAGGAGGTCGTAATACCGACGATTGCCATCGCGCCGCGAGATGCCCACGCGGCCGACGACGAACAGGGCTTCGAGTACGGCACGTGCGACGCGCGTCGGCGCCCACCACCAGTCGATCGATTTCGAGTGGTCGCTGAAGGCGGCGGTTGAAAGCGGTCCTTCGGCCGCGATTCGCTGCAGGATGTTGTGCGCAACATCCGCTTGCTCATGCAGGATGCCCGTCTCGTAGCCGTCGCGGTGGCGTTCCCACGAGACGCGGTGGTGGGGTAGCTCCTCGATCGGCACGATGTTGAGGCTCTTGTTGTAGATCTCGAACAGGCGACGGTCTGGGCCGTACAGCCAACCCTCGCACCACTCGCGCCGATAGCCATCGATGCGCGCGTGCAGCACGAGATCGTGGTTCCGCGCGCCGGGCACCTCGAGCGGGTCGAACTGGAGCAGGCCCAGGCGCTGCATGGCCACGAGCACGCTCTCTGGTCGTGCCGGCAGCGCGCGCGGCGGCGCGAGGCCGTTGCGAAGGACCAGAAAGCGGCGTGCCTGCTCCTGGGTGACCCGGACGGGCGTTGACTGCAGTTCAGCGCTCAATCGGACGATGATCGGGCAAAGGCGGCCGAAGGGCCTCGCTTGCCTATACTCGATTGCGCATGGCCACCCAACGTGATTACTACGACATTTTGGGCGTGCCCCGCGACGCCGCCGACGACGAGATTAAGCGTTCGTTCCGCAGGCTGGCGCAGCAATGGCACCCCGACGTTAATACCTCCGTTGAGGCCGACATCCGCTTCAAGGAGATCAACGAGGCGTACCAGATCCTGTCCGACCCACAGCGGCGACAGGCGTACGACATGTTCGGCCACTCCGCCGCGGGCGCGGGGCAGGGGGGCTTCGATCCCTTTGCCGGGGGCGGCTTCCAGGGCTTCGGCGACCTGTTCGACACGCTCTTTGGGGGCGCAACCGGTGGTGGCCGGCGTCCGCGTACGCCCACCGGCGCGGACCTGCGCTACGACCTGCGCCTGACGTTTGCGGAGTCAATCTCCGGGACTGAGAAGCAGATCGAGTTCACCAGCCTCGCTCGCTGCGAGACGTGCGGTGGCAACGGCGCCGAGCCGGGGACCCAGCCCACCACGTGCCCGAAATGCCAGGGCAGCGGCGAGCTGCGCCATATCCGCCAAACGATGCTCGGCCAGATGATCAACGTCTCCATCTGCGACCGTTGTCGAGGCTCCGGCACGGTCGTCGAGACGCCGTGCCATACCTGCCGTGGCGACGGCCGCGTCGAGCGCAAGCGGACTCTGCGCGTGACCGTCCCGGCCGGGATTGACGACGGCCACCAGATCCGGCTGTCAGGCGAAGGCGAGGCTGCCCCGCGTACAGGTGCGCCGGGCAATCTGTACGTGGTTGCGCACGTTGCTGCACATCCCAAGCTGCGTCGCCAGGACACGGAGCTCTTCTACGACCTCTCGCTCAGCATCACCCAGGCGGCCCTGGGTGCTCGGGTCCGCGTGCCGACTGCCGATGGCGAGGAAGTGGTCGAGATTCGGCCGGGTACCCAGGCCGGAGCGGAGATAAGGCTGCGCGGTCGCGGTGTGCCTCATTTGCGTCGCACGGCCTCGCGCGGCGACGTTCACGTGCTCGTCGACGTGCGCGTCCCCAGCAAGCTCACGTCTCGCCAGCGCGAGCTGCTCGAGCAGCTGGCGGCCGAGATGGGGGAGGGGCCAGAGGAAGAAGACACGGCCGCGTCCGACGCTGCCGCCGGCGCGACCGACGCGGCCGACGCGAGCAGGCCGAAACGCGCCCGTCGCCGCGCCCGCCGGCCAGGTATTCGCGATCGATTACGGGACGTGATCAGCTGACCATTGAAGAGGGCATCTCAGCCGCAGGCAGCTGGATCGAGCTGGCAGTGACCGCGGACCAGGAAGCAGTCGAGCAGGTAAGCGAGATCATCTCGCGCGCGTGCCCGGGCGGCGTGTCTGTCGAGGCACCCTTCGAGGTGATCGACGAAGGCCTGGCAGCACGAGTCGATGTCAGCCGGCCGGCCACCGTCAGAGGTTACGTAGCGGCCCTCGACCGGGCTGCCGCGCGATCAGCAGTCGACACCGTCCGTCGTGACCTCGGACATCTGCAGGCGTTCGGCCTGCGCCCAATCGGCGAGCTCGAGACGCGCGTCGTGAACGAAGAGGATTGGGCAGAGGCGTGGAAGGAGCACTTCCCGGTGATGCGCGTCGGCCGCAGGGTGGTGATCCAGCCGACCTGGCGCGAGCACGCACGTCAGCCTGACGAGGTTGTCATCGCGCTCGACCCGGGCATGGCTTTCGGGACCGGCGTCCACCCGACGACCAGGCTCTGTCTCGCCGGTATCGAGGAATGGGCGGACCAAGGGCTGGTCCGCGGTAGGCAGGTGCTGGACGTGGGCACCGGCTCTGGGATCCTGGCGATCTGTGCCGGCCTGTTCGGTGCGGAATCGGTCCTCGCCGTCGACACGGACATCCTTGCCGTTGATACGACGCGCGCGAACGCGGCCCGCAATGGCCTGGCGGATGTCATTCGGGTGCGCCAGGGCACGTTGCCGCTGGCCGAGGCTGAGACCTACGACCTGGTTGCCGCCAATCTGATCGCCGGCGTGCTCATCTCGCTGGCGGAAGAGCTGGCTGCAGTCGTGAGACCGGGTACCGGTCGACTGCTGGCCGGCGGCGTGTTCCACCAGCGAGAATCGGAGGTCGAATCGGCATTCGAATCGGCCGGACTGCGAATCTGTGGACGACTCGTCGAGGGTGACTGGCGGGCACTCGAGGCCGTCCGGGCCGACTGACCGTGTCACTCTCCGGGTTCCTTCCCGTCCTGATTGCCGTGCACGTCGTGCTGGCGATCTCGCTGTTCCTGCCGAGCATCCTGCTCCCCTTCGCCCTGCGGCTGCGCGGCGGTCAATGGCGCGAGCAACAGGGGGCGTGTCGCGCGCATTGTTCTGGCTCCAGCGGAACGGCACGCTCGTGATCGGCGCCGGTCTCGCTGCCACCGGAGTGGCGATGCTCGTGGTGCTCGGCCCGCAGCTGCTGAGCCAGCCTTGGCTGCTGATCGCGCTCAGCGTCTACGCCGCCAACCTCATTCTTGCCTTCTTCGTCTAGCGTCCCGGATTGGCGCGCCTGCTCCGGTTGCGACCGCTGTCGACCGACGCCGACCGAGAGCGCTGGCGGGGCTGGGCACGACGGCAGCGCTACGTCAGCTATTTGATGGCAACTCTTGTTGGGCTCATCGCCTTCCTGATGTCGACCAAGCCGGACCTCTAACATCCGCGCGGTGAGCGATGCCGTGAGAGATGCCGTCAGCCGGCCGGACTGCCTCTTCTGTCGAATCGTTCGCGGGGAGGTGCCGGCCGATTTCGCTCATCAGGACGATCTCGTGCTGGCTTTCCGCGACATCAATCCCAAGGCGCCGACCCACCTGCTGATCATCCCGCGAGATCACATCGACTCCGCCGCGGACCTGGCTGAGACCGATGCGGAGATGCTGGGCCGGATGTTCGCCGTGGCCGCGAACCTGGCCCGTGAGGCTGGCGTTGCCGAGCGCGGCTTCAGGCTGGTATCTAACGCGGGGCCGGCGGCAGGTCAAAGCGTCGACCACCTGCACTTCCATCTGCTCGGTGGACGCTCGATGAGCTGGCCACCGGGCTGAAGCTCAGACGCGCTGGTCGATGCCGCCAGACCTCTGGAGAGACGTCGGCTCGGCCTCTAGCGCTCGGCTTCGACGTCGGGCGGCCGCGCCATCCCTTCCCGGTACGCAAACAGTGCGGCTTCGACGCGGCTGCGCACGCGGAGCTTGCCCAAGATGCTCGTCATGTAGTGCTTGATCGTCTTCTCGGCCAGACCTAGGCGATCGCCGATCTCCTGGTTGCTCAAACCTTCGGCGACCAGCTCGAGGACCTCCCGTTCGCGGGCCGAAAGCTCGTCCAGCGGCGCCGATCGCGGCCTGCTCATCTCGCGCAACAGGCCCCAGGCAAGGCCGAGCGCGACGTATACCTCGCCCGCGTCGACCATGCGCAGTACGCCGACCAGCTCTGACGCAGCCGCCCCTTTCAAAAACGTAGCCCGAGGCGCCAGCCTTCATGGCCGCGAGGAGGTCGTCCTCGTCCTCGGACACCGTCAGCATCACCACCCGCGTCTGTGGGTGCGCCGAGGTGATCTCGCGTGCAGCGGCGTGCCCCCCACCGGGCATGGCGATGTCGATCAGGCAGATATCGGGCTCGTGCACATTGGCCAGCCGCACCGCCTCCGCCGCGGAGCTGCCCTCGCCCACCACCGCGACACCCGGCTCGGCTGCGAGCGAGGCGACAACGCCGGCGCGGAACAGCCAACCTGTAAACCAAATACCCGCTCGCGCCGCCCCCCGCGGCGCCGCACCCCTTTATGGCGGGCCTTGTGTCCCGCTAGTCCGTGGTCTCCTGCAACGCGAGCGGCATGTCGGCGCCGGCCCATTTCTGGACCTCCGAACGCTTGATCTTGAGCGTGTGGGTGCGCGGGAAATCCTGTTCCGGCCAGATCCTGAAGCCGTCGATGCGCTGATGTTGGCCGAGACGCGCATTCGCCGCCTTGATCAGCGGATCGACCCGCTTGCGCAAGGCCTCCATCGCCTCGTCGGTCTGCGGAGCGGCTGGTGCCGGGTTGGTGGGCGTGACCATCGGCGGAGCGTCAGGAGAGAGAACCACGGCTTCGATCCGGCCCGGAGCTGTCTCGAGCACCACCGCCTGCTCGAGCCCCACTTCCTGGAGCACGTTCTCGATGTCCTCGGGAAAAACGTTCAGCCCATTTGGCAGCACGATGATGTTCTTGGTTCGGCCCGATAAGACGAGGTTGCCGCGCTCGTCGTAGCGGCCGACATCGCCGGTTCGATACCAGCCATCGCTCATCACGGCCGCCGTGGCATCGGGATCCTTCCAGTAGCCGTCAAAAACGGTCGGGCCGCGCACGAGGATCTCCTTGCTGCCATCCTCCAGCTTGACCTCGACGGGCGGCAGCGTCTTCCCGACCGTCCCGGTCGGATGGTCCTGCTCGGTCGTCGCGGCCGCGGGGCCACACTCGGTTGCGCCGTAGCCCTGGAGCACGATCACACCGAGGTCCTGCCACGACTCCTGGAGTGCCGGGGGAAGGTAGGCGCCGGCCGACACAAGTAGCTTGAGCTCACCACCCAACTGCTTGTGGATCCGACGGAATAACAGCCGCCGAGCCCAGTAAGGGAGGAGGCGCGCGATTCTCCGTGATCGGTTGAAGAGCTTCTCTTTGCCCTGGCGCTTGACCTCGCGCTCGATGCCGTTCCAGAAGAGCTGGAGCAGCTGCGGAACGCCGACCATCGTGGTGACGCGCTGTTCGCGCAGAGCCTCGAAGATGACCCGCGGCGTGCGCGAGCGGAGGTAAAGGATGTCGGCGCCGATCATCATCCCGAAGAACAGGATCGGCGCCTGCTCGAAGAGGTGAGAGAGGGGCAGCATGCTGACCGTGCGGTGCTCGCGCGGCGGAAGGAGGTGCGTGATTGCCTCCATCGTGGCGAGGATCGTGCCGTGCTTGAGCATCACACCCTTGGGCGTGCCAGTCGTCCCGGACGTGTAGATGACCTCGAACGGGTCGTAGCGCGTGGGCCGTGTCCATCCGTCGACCTGCTTCTCCCAGTCGTCGGGGAATGGGTCGTCCAGCCCACCCTCGTCGAGCTGGCTCGCGCTCTGGTGGGCCGGATCAGCTGTCAGCCACTCGACTGTCCTGATGGCGAGCTGGTCGAGGCCGGCTGCGGCGGGGTCCGGTGCGTCGTAGCCCGTGCCGAGGGCCAGCCATTTGGCGTCCGACTTTTCCGCAATCCGCTGGATGACGTCGGGCGCCATGCGCAGGTCGAGCGGGACGATCACGAGTCCAGTGCGCATCGCCGCGTAGTAGACGGCAGGCAGCGCGGGTGTCGACGGGCTCCACGTCAGCAGTCGGTCGCCCGGCTGCAGGCCCAATCGGCGAAGGCGCCACGCGGCTAGCTTGGAGCGGTATTGGAGATCGCGCGCGGACCATGGAAGCTCGATTCCGTCGTCGGTGCGCAGCGCGAACTGGCGCTTCCCCGCATAGCGCGTAGCGGAGTCGTCGAGCAGATCGAGCAGCGAACCGAATGTCCGCGGGTCAGGCAGCTCCCACAT